>CAZBKX010000287.1:0-4047 GCA_964492535.1 uncultured Rhodoferax sp.
TGCAAGGAGGCGCTGACAAAGAAATACTCCTGGCGCAAACGCAATTCGCGGCCATGTTCTGTGCGGTCATCCGGGTACAGCACGCGGGTGACGTTTTCCGAGACGTTTTTGGCCTCCACGGCCTGAATGTAATCACCCCGATTGAAGGCATCGAGGTTGACGCCCCCGCTGGCACGCGCCGACCACAGCCGCATGGTGGCCACACTGCGCATCTGGTGGCCGGGCACACCGCTGTCGTAGGCGGTGGCGATCACGTCCTCGGTGTCTTGCCACAAAGAGTGCCCGTTCTGTGGCACCAGTCTCCCGCCAAAGCGGACGGTGTAGCTGAATTCGGGCCGCATGAACTCCCACGGATAACCGTTGACGAGCCAGTAGTCCGGTTCCTCCACTTGCTGGCCATGCTCTATTCGCTGGGCGAACATGCCGTATTCGTAGCGGATACCGTACCCCATGCCGGGCAGGCCAAGAGCGGCCATGGAGTCCATGAAACAAGCGGCCAAACGACCCAGGCCGCCATTGCCCAGGCCAGCATCAGGCTCCAGGTCAACCAACGCATCCAGGTTGATCCCCAGGAGCACGCAGGCCTCACGCACGGGCTCGTCAATATCAATCGCCAAAATGGCGTTGGTCAGTGCCCGCCCGGTCAGAAACTCCATGGACAGGTAGTACACGCGCTTGGCGTCCTGGTCTTCGGCATCGGCCAGCGACTCGCGCCAGCGGGTCATGATGCGGTCCCTGACCACATGAAACACCGCAAACAACCAGTCGCGCTGGGTAGCCGACCGGAAGTCCTTGCCAACCGCGTACACCAGCCGGTTCACAATGGACCGCCGCAAGGCATCCACGGAGCTGGTGGGCTTGTCATACTCAAACACAGGGGCGGCATTCATGGCAACTCCTTGGCAAAGATAGTTTAGATGTTCAACGGTGTCTCGGGCCTCAGAGACTGGTAAATCGCCACGTAATGGTGGGCAGCGGCTGCCCAGTCAAATCGCAGTCCCATGGCGTGCTGCTGCACCGCAGCCCATTCAGCAGGCCGACGAAAAAGGACCATCGCACGGCGAACGGCGCTGAGCAGCCCGTCTGCGGTGAGGTCATCAAAAATAAAGCCGGTCGCGCAGCCTTCATCCAGGTTTTCCAGTGTGCAGTCCACCACCGTGTCGGCGAGTCCGCCTACACGGCGTACCAGCGGCAAGGTGCCATAACGCAAACCATACAACTGGGTCAAGCCGCATGGCTCGAACGCCGAGGGCACCAAAATGACATCGGCACCGGCCATCACGGCATGCGAACTGGGATCGTCATAGCCAATGTGGACACCGACCTGCCCGGGGTATTGGATAGACGCATCGACAAACGCCTGCTCCAGCGCAACATCGCCCTGACCCAGCAGGGCCAGTTGTCCGCCCCGTCGAACCAGCTCAGCCATCACCTGGGGCAACAGGTGAAGCCCCTTTTGCGCGGTCAACCGGCTCACGACACCGAACACCAGCGCCTGTGCGCGCGGCTCCAGCCCGAAGCGCAGCTGAAGCGCGCGTTTGGCAAGTGCCTTGCCAGCCAAATTGCCCACGTCATAACGGGCGGGTAACAGGGCATCCGTGGCCGGACTCCAGACTTGGTAATCCACACCATTGAGGATGCCGGAGAGTGACGCAGAACGAGCGCGCAAGAGACCATCAAGCCCGTGCCCATGCTGCGCCAGCGTGATCTCACGTGCGTAAGTCGGGCTGACGGTGGTAATGCGGTCTGCGAACTGAATGGCGGCTTTCATGAACGAGACTTGTCCGAAAAACTCCAAACCATCCATGTCAAAGTATGCTTCAGGCAGGCCCAGCTGCGCAAACTCAGCCCCAGAAAAATTACCCTGGTAGGCCAAATTGTGGATGGTGAAAACCGTCAGGGGCTTGTCGCGACCCGCCTCGGCAAAGGCATGAATATAGGCCGGAGCCAGACCAGCATGCCAGTCGTGAGAGTGAATGACATCAGGCGCCCAATGCGCATCAAGTCCCTGACCCAGCGTGGCGGCGGCCCAGCCCAATGCAGCAAACCGCAGGGCGTTGTCGCTCCAGTCTTTGCCGTCGGGGCCGACGTACGGATTCCCTCTGCGCTGATAGAGGTCCGGCGACCGGACGAGGTAGACGGGTAACTCAAAGCCGGGCAGTGTGGCCAAAGCCACATCGGCAGCCGGCAGGGCGGGGCCTGCACCCCAGGGCGCCCTTCCCGCTGGCAACTGAGCCACGGTACGAAGAGAAGTCGCTTCAGCCAGCAGGGCCGGACATCCGGGCATCAACAAGCGGACATCACACCCCAAGGCCTTCAGCGCTGGCGGCAGACCTGCGCCAACGTCTGCCAACCCACCTGTTTTGAGGAACGGAAACAGTTCGGCACACACATAGAGTACTTTCACGCAGGCTCCTGGTTCAGTGCAGCCAGCATGGGGCCTGTCACAAGCACCACCCCACCCGGACTGCGATGGAAGCGCCGCGCGTCTTCTGCAGCATCAAACCCAATGCGCATGCCGGGTGGAATCCTGCACCCCTCATCAATCACCACCTTGCGCAGACGAGAGTGCTGCCCCACATCCGCTCCAGGCAAGATGACGGATTCCTCGACATGACTGTATGAATGAATTTTGACACCTGTGAACAAGACCGAACGTCGGACCAGTGCGCCAGAAATAATGCAACCACTGGACACCAGGGAGTCCACCGCCATGCCCCGGCGTCCGTTGTCATCAAATACAAACTTGGCGGGCGGTGAGGTGGGCTGGTAAGTCCAGATCGGCCAGTCGGTGTCATACAAGTCCAACTCGGGCGTCGTCGCGGTCAAATCAATGTTGCTGGCCCAATAGGCATCGACCGTCCCCACATCACGCCAATAGGACGGCGCCTCAGGGCCTGTCTGCACGCACGACAGGTCGAACGAATGCGAGATGACTTCACCCCGGGCCACCATGGCCGGAATCAGATCTTTGCCGAAGTCATGACTGGAGGACGGATTCTGGAGGTCGGCGGCCAGCGCGGCAAACAGGTACTCGGCGTTGAAAACATAAACGCCCATGCTGGCCAGTGCTTTGTCGGAATGGTTTTGCATGGGCTGCGGGTTTTGCGGCTTTTCTTCAAACCGGGTGATGCGCCGTGTGGCGTCCACGGTCATGACCCCAAAAGCGCCCGCCTCTGCCAGGGGCACCTCAATGCAGGCCACGGTGCATTGGCCGCCTTGCGCTACGTGGTCTTCAATCAGGCTGGCATAGTTCATTTTGTACACATGATCGCCCGCAAGAATCAGAATGAATTTGGGTTCGTGCTCGCGCAAGATGTCAATGTTTTGAAACACGGCGTCCGCCGTTCCACGGTACCAGGACGCTTCATCCACCCGCTGTTGCGCGGGCAGCAAATCAATAAACTCATTGACTTCATTGCGCAGAAACGACCAGCCATGCTGCAGATGGCGCAGCAGGCTATGGGACTTGTACTGGGTCAACACGCCAATACGGTGCACACCCGAATTCACGCAGTTGGATAACACGAAATCAATGATCCGGAATTTCCCACCAAAGTGCACGGCGGGCTTGGCGCAGTTCTCGGTCAGGGCGTACAACCGGGAACCCCGCCCCCCCGCCAATACGAGCGCAATGGTCCGGCGAACAGGTCGGTGGTGGGCTGTGTTCCTCATGAGAAAACCTCGCAGTAAAAATGACTCGGTGGTCAGGTGTTCATAGGCAGGTTGCGGCCGTGAGCGCGGGTGAGTGCGGCGAGTCGTTGCGCGGGTTCAGGCTCCACCTGGCTCCACTCAAACCGCCATTGCCAACACCCCAGCGCCACCCCGGGGGTGTTCATGCGGTGCGCCCCATCCAGGCCCAATACATCCTGAAAAGGGAAAATTACCATGTTGGCCACCGACTGCGATAGCGATTGCATCAAGGCCCAGTGAATCTCTGTGTCGACTTGGGGTCCGAGGTAGGCGCGGGCGGCCTGGCGCTCCTGATCACTGGCATCAAGCCACCAGCCTAACGAGGTGTTGTTGTCATGTGTCCCGGTGTAGGCT
>CAZBKX010000288.1:0-3300 GCA_964492535.1 uncultured Rhodoferax sp.
CCAAAACCACTTCGCCGCACATGTAGGCGCGAAGTGGCACGCCCGCAAATTGACCCCAAACGCAAAAATGGTGTACCGGGGTACACGCATGTGGTAGTCTGGGGAATTTGGAGCATGGCTGAGGACGAAATCCGAATCAGACTTGGATATCAACCAGAAAATCAAACGAATATTGGGTGGACAGGTTATCGGCTCACGGATTCAGGTTCCTGTTCATGCGACTTGGTATCAACAAGGTGCTCTAACCGTTTGTTGGACGAGTACGGTGCAGACCAACGCCCTCTGAAAATATGTTTTTATCCCACACCGCCCGCAGCGGAGCCTGGGGTGATCCAGGTCCGGCGGCGGCGATGATTTAAGCCACCATTGCAATGGCACGTTGCCCTGACAGGGCGTTGGCGTAATCAAAACAGCGGCGTTATGCTGTTTTTGGTCGAGAAAACAGCTTCTGGCCGGCGTATTTATTAAGTCAACAGCTATCAAAATTAGCACTGAGGCATACACCTTCAGTGGCTGCGTAGCGTGCCGGTTGATGCCTTCTGGCGGATGGTGCGGGCGGCGACATAGCCTGGCGAGTCATAAAACCCCTTGAGCGAAGCCATGTTCAGGGCGGGGACGACAGCCCGGTGTTCCTGGAGTTTGCACGGTCTGTGCTTTCGCTGATGGCGTTGTAATCGCCGCAGTGTCGTGATGTAACTGAACCATGAGTACATCAATCCTCTCTGCCAAAACTTCAAGTCGCAGTGCTGCGCTTGCGGCCCTTTGGGCGATGCTGGAGGCGCCAGACCAAGGCGAGCCGTCGCCAGCGCCCACGCGGGTCATGGTCGGCGCACGCCTGGCAGGCCTTTCCAGTGTGGGAGCCTGCAAACTCCTCAAACTACATTGGGTTATGGCTCGACCTTGGGTAACAGCCGCTGGCATGCCAAAGGGGCGCACAGCATAGTTTATGCAGCATCCAATCGGGCCCTGTGCCAATTGGAAAAGCGTGTCCACGGCAATGGGGCCAACCCGAAAAATCAGGCCTTGATGCAACTGGACATCCCGGATGACAGCCCTCTCATGGCGGCAAGTGATTTGGGGCTGCCTGCCGACTGGCAAAGCAATGAGGCGGCCACGCAAGCCTTTGGCTTGTCCTGGCTTGAAACCGCATCCAGCCTGGGGCTGTGGGTGCCTTCGTATGTCGAGCCATCCGAGCTGAATTTGCTGATCAACCCGGCGCATGCTGACTACCGCAAGATTTTGCGCATCATCGAGCGCCATCCATTCCGGTTTGACCCCCGCCTGTTTTAGGCGGCGCACCCGACCTTGCGGCCTGCAGAGCAGAGTGTCGGCTCTTGCCAACAAAATTTTTGATAAAAACACCTTATGGCCGTCGTATTTATTGCCTTGGAAGCTATCAAAATTAATTCTGAGGCAAAAAACCTTCTATCGCCACCAGCGTGCCGGTTGACGCCTTTTGTCGGATGGCCCGGGCGGCGGTGTAGCCCGGCGAGTCATAAAACCTCTTGAGCGAGGCCATGTCAGGGAACTCCAGGATGACCTGGCGCAATGCCTTCCCTTCGCCCTCCAGCACCTCTACCGCGCCACCGCGCACCAGATAGCGCCCTCCGTGCGCCGCGATCAGGGCGGGCACAACAGCCCGGTAGTCTTCGTACAAGGCGGGGTCATGAATTTCTATATTGCCGTAGATGTAGGCGCTCATGGGTGCTCTCCGTCAGTGGTTCTTTGCCTTCGCGGCCAATGGTGTTCAGGCGAGCAGTTTTTTCAACTCACCGCTGTCAATCAACTTGGCCAGGTCATTGGCGCCACCCACCAGCGTGCCTTTGACAAAAATCATGGGCAAAGTGGGCCAGCCGGTCCATAGCTTGAGGGCGTTGCGCTGACGCCAGTTGTTGAAGTAGTTGCCGTATTCCAGGTACTTATAGGTCACCCCCGCAGCATCCAGCGCCTTGTAGGCTTTTTTGGGAAACGGGTTCATGGCCATGCCTACCACCACCACCGCATTTTTTTGCAGCGCGGCTTGCACTTCTTGCACGATGGCTTGCTCGTGGGTTGCGATTTTTTCCCGAATGGCGGGGTGAATACAGGATTCGTCGAGTACGGGGCGGGGCATGTTGTTCTCCTGACGCGGGTAAAAATGCATTATCACCCCCGGCTCTTGCGGGCCCTTAGGGTCCATGAGAACGCAAGGCCCTACACTGATCCTCCTCATGAAAACCACTTCATCTCCATCCCCTTCGCCTGCCCGCGCGGTACCGCACGTGCGCACCATCACCCTGACGCAGCCTGTGCAGTGGCTGTTACTGGCTTGGCGTGACATGGCGCAATGCGGTTGGGTCAGTTTTGCCCATGGCTTGGTGCTGGCGCTGGGTGGGGCGGCGATTTTGGCGGTGGCACATCACCGCTTTTGGCTCCTGACCGGGGCGCTTTCGGGCTTTTTGCTGGTGGCACCCGTGCTGGCCACCAGCTTGTACGCCTTGAGCCGTGCACTGGAGCGCGGTGAGCCAGCCGGTGTGGGTGTGGTCCTGAAAACCTGGCTGAACTGGCAAAACAGCCACATCAACAAATGGGGCAACGACTACTGGTGCCTGGTGCAGTTTGGCGCCTTGCTGGCTCTGGCCGGCACGGGCTGGGTGCTGACCTCGGCGGCCCTCATTACCTTGTTGGCGCCGGTGCCGATTGCCACCCCGCTGGATTTCATCCGCTACGTGGTACTGGCGCCTGACAGCTATCTGTTTGAGCTGTGGCTGGCCGTAGGTGGTGTGCTGGCTGCGCCGATTTTCGCCTCATCCGCTATTGCCATTCCCTTGCTGCTGGATCGCCGGGTTTCCTTGATGCAGGCTGTGCTCACCAGTTGGCAAACGGTGCTGGTCAATCCTTTGCCCATGGCGTTTTGGGCCACGCTCATCATGGGCTTTACCCTGCTGGGCCTAGGTTCGCTTTTGCTGGGTTTGATTGCGATCATTCCCATGTTGGGCCACGCCAGCTGGCACGCCTACCGTGACCTGGTCGATACCTCTGCCTTGCCGGAACGCGGTGCGCAGGCGGGGGGAGTCCGCTGATGTTTGGCTACAACGAGGAGCAAATTGCCGCCTTCGGGCTGAGCTTTGGGGTGGGCGGCTTCATGTTGTACATGCTGTTCATCATCGGGCAGCTGGCGTGGGAGTCCAAGGCGGGCAAATTCGGCACCTTTGTCATTTTCCTGGGTTTGGCCTTCGGTATGGTGGGCTTTGTGGCCAAGTACCTGATTCAGTGGGCCCTGAAACTCAATTGAGTTTCAGGGCCCACTGAATCAGGTAC
>CAZBKX010000289.1:0-4042 GCA_964492535.1 uncultured Rhodoferax sp.
GCATGGGCTGACCATCGCTGGCACAAAACGACTGGGCACGGGCGGCGGGTGCCAGGCCGGCGCCGAGTGTCACAAGGAGCAAAAGATGTTTCATGTGGGCTTTCTACAATACCCGGATGTTCTCAGAAAATTCCCAATCGGGCGCGCAAGGCTCCCCGCTCCTGCACAATCTCAATCCCGAACAGCGGGCCGCTGTGAGCCTGCCGGCCGAGCACGCGCTCATTCTGGCGGGGGCCGGATCGGGCAAAACGCGGGTACTGACTACCCGCATTGCCTGGCTCCTGCAGACCGGGCAGGTGTCGCCTGGCGGCATCATGGCAGTGACCTTCACCAACAAGGCGGCCAAGGAGATGATGACCCGGCTCTCTGCGATGTTGCCCGTGAACGTGCGAGGCATGTGGATTGGCACCTTTCACGGTTTGTGCAACCGGTTTTTGCGGGCCCACTTCAAATTAGCCAACCTGCCGCAGAGCTTTCAGATTCTGGATACGCAAGACCAACTCTCCAGCATCAAGCGTCTTTACAAGCAGTTCAATATCGATGACGAACGCTTTCCGGCCAAGCAGATGCAATGGTTCATTGGTGGTTGCAAGGAAGATGGCCTGCGCCCCAACGCTGTGGAGGTCCGTGATGATGAAACCCGTAAAAAGGTCGAGATTTACCAGCTCTATGAAGACCAGTGCCAGCGCGAAGGCGTGGTGGATTTTGGGGAGCTGATGTTGCGCAGTTTCGAGGTCTTGCGGGATAACGATCCGATTCGGGAGCACTATCAGCGGCGCTTTCGGCATATTTTGATCGATGAGTTTCAGGACACCAACAAGCTGCAATACGCCTGGATCAAGATGCTGGCGGGCACCGGTGCGCACGGCTCGGGGGATGACGCGGGTTTCAACTCCACCGGCTGTGTGCTGGCGGTGGGGGACGATGACCAGAGCATTTATGCCTTTCGGGGCGCGCGCGTGGGCAATATGGCGGATTTTGTTCGCGAGTTCAAGGTGCGCCACCAGATCAAGCTGGAAGAAAACTACCGCAGCGGCAGCAATATTCTGGACTCGGCCAATGAGCTGATCAGCCACAACAGCAAGCGCCTGGGCAAAAACCTGCGCACCTCCCAGGGCCCTGGCGAGCCGGTGCGGGTGTTTGAGGCCACCAGCGACTTTGCCGAGGCGCAGTGGATGGTGGACGAGATGAAGCAGCTGGTCCGGGAGGACATCGAACGAAAAGAGATTGCCGTGTTGTACCGCTCTAATGCGCAAAGCCGGGTGATCGAAACGGCGCTGTTCAATGCCGGCATGCCCTACAAGGTGTACGGCGGCTTGCGCTTTTTTGAGCGGGCCGAGATCAAGAACGCACTGGCTTATCTGCGCTTGCTGGGTAACCCGCGTGATGACACCAGTTTCTTGCGGGCTGTGAACTTCCCGCCGCGCGGCATTGGCATGCGCAGCCTGGAGCAGTTGCAGGATGTGGCGCGTGCCACAGGCTGTGCCCTGAGCGATGCCGTGAGTGGGCTCGGTGGCAAGGCGGGCACCAACATTGGGGCGTTTTTGGCCGGCATTGATGTGCTGCGAGAGCGCACCGAAGGTATGACGCTGCGCGAAATTGTGGAGCAGACGCTGCAGCACAGCGGCCTCATTGATCACTACCGGGCTGACCGCGAAGGCGCCGACCGGGTGGAGAACTTGGAGGAGCTGGTGAATGCGGCCGAAAGTTTTGTGTCGCTGGAGAACTTTGGGCGCGACTCGGTGGCGCCGCAAAACGACCAAGGCCAGGCTTTGACCCAGTCCCCGGCGTCCCAAGGCCTGGACTTCAGCCAGCCCATCCTGGACGAGCCCGCGCCTGACGCCGAAACAGGTGAAACCCTGTCGCCCCTGGCGGCGTTTTTGTCGCATGCGGCGCTGGAGGCCGGCGACAACCAGGCCCAGGCTGGGCAGGATGCCATTCAGCTGATGACGGTGCACTCCAGCAAGGGCCTGGAGTTTGACTGCGTGTTCATCACCGGCATTGAAGAGGGCTTGTTCCCGCACGAGAACTCCATGAGTGACCGTGACGGGCTGGAGGAAGAACGTCGCCTGATGTACGTGGCCATCACCCGAGCTCGTAAGCGCCTGTACCTGAGCCACTCGCAAACCCGCATGCTGCATGGGCAGACCCGCTACAACCTCAAGAGCCGGTTTTTTGAGGAGTTGCCTGAGTCGGCACTGAAGTGGATCACGCCCAAGAGCACCGGTTTTGGGGCGAGTTCTGCTCCTAGTTATGACGGCAACAGGCAATATAACGCGCCGGCCAGAGGCGGTTTTGGCACTAATTTGGACAAATATGCTGCTGCACCCGTGCCCGAGCAAAAAGCGCCGTCTGCGCATGGTCTGCGAGCCGGTATGCGGGTGTTTCATGCCAAGTTTGGTGAAGGCACAGTGCAGACCCTGGAGGGGGTGGGCAACGATGCGCGTGCGCAAATCAACTTTCCCCGCCATGGGGTGAAGTGGCTGGCCTTGAGCGTGGCCAAGCTGACGCCGGTACCCTGACCCACAGGCCACTCGGCTGACAAAACGATGCAGCGAGCCCATGGCGTTTGCTTGACGTTTCTCAACTGAGCACTGTCCCTGGGGTCTGAAGATGGCCAGCCACGCTGTTCTTCAAGGAAATTGCAATGGCCGCTGCCCGTTACATTCGCTGGTTCAGGGAACTCTCATTGACCGATCTGCCCTTGGTGGGGGGCAAAAATGCCTCGCTGGGGGAAATGTTCCAGGAGTTGACGCCTTTGGGTGTGCGAGTACCTGATGGTTTTGCGGTCACGGCGTCGGCTTACCGTGACGCGTTGGACGCAGCCAATGCCTGGCCCGAATTGCACCGCTTGCTGGATCCGCTCGATAAAACCGATGTAACCGCCTTGGCTCGCGCGGCCGCCCGGGCGCGTGACATTGTGTTTGCGGCACCCATGCCCGCTGCGGTGGAGCAGCAACTGCGGGAGGCGTGGCGGGCGCTGCAGGCTGTGAGCGGGCCCAACCTGAGTGTGGCCGTGCGCAGCTCGGCCACCGCCGAGGACCTGCCCAACGCGAGCTTTGCCGGTCAACATGACACTTACCTGAACATTCAGGGTGAGGAAATGCTGATTGACGCGGTCAAGCGCTGTCAGGCGTCGCTCTTCACCGACCGGGCCATTTCTTACCGCACCGACCAGGGGTTCGATCACTTCAAGGTCTCGCTCTCTGTGGGGGTAATGCAGATGATCCGCAGCGACCTGGCGTCCAGCGGCGTCATGTTCACCATCGACACCGAGTCGGGTCACCCGGATGTGGTGTTCATCACCGGCGCCTGGGGGCTGGGGGAAAACGTGGTGCAGGGCACGGTGGACCCCGATGAGTTCTATGTGCACAAGCCCACCTTTCGTCTGGGCTTTCGCAGCGTGTTGCGTAGAACGCTGGGAGAGAAACAGGTGCATATGGTCTACGCGCCTGGCAGCACGCGTGAACCGGTGGTCAACCGCCCCACGCCCCGCGCGGACCGGATGCGCTACTGCCTGAGCGATGCCGATGTGCTGGTGCTGGCGGATGCCGCCATCAAGATTGAAGACCATTACAGCCAGCGTGCTGGCGAGCGGCGGCCCATGGACATTGAGTGGGCCAAAGACGGGCCTGAGGGCGAGATATTCATCGTGCAGGCGCGCCCGGAAACCGCTATTTCGCAACGCTCGGCGCTGGTGATGGAAACCTACGAGCTGGATGGCGGGGGCACCGTGCGTGCGACGGGCCGGGCCGTGGGGGCCAAGGTGGCGCAAGGGCGGGTGCGCGTGGTCACCGATGGTCGCCATTTGCAGGCCTTTCAGCCCGGCGAGGTGCTGGTGGCCGATACCACCACGCCGGACTGGGAGCCGGTCATGAAGACGGCAGCGGCCATCGTCACCAATCGGGGTGGGCGCACCTGCCACGCTGCCATTGTGGCGCGGGAGTTGGGCATACCTGCCGTGGTGGGCGCGGAAAATGCCAGTACCGCATTGCGCGATGGCGAGATGGTCACGGTCTCTTGCGCCGAAGGCGCTGTGGGC
>CAZBKX010000290.1:0-4461 GCA_964492535.1 uncultured Rhodoferax sp.
CTCCTTGAGTTGGCTCCGGCCGGCTGGCCGGAATAAAGTGATCGAAAACGGCACACCAACATCATGCCCCCAATTTTGGGCAGGCTGGCGATATCCACACAATCCAGCCCCCTTTCGATGCCACCTGCCGGTGTTGCCGCATAAGATCAACAGAATTTGGTCCCGGGAGGCACCTGAGCCTGCTGTAGAGTTCAATTTATGAAAAAACGCCCGCTGGCCGGCGTTTTTATTGCGATACAACTCTTATTTAAATAGCACAATTTGTGACTCACTGGAAGCCAAACGATGTCCAGCCACCCCATTCTCAGCATCAAACCCCTGGGCTTCACCTGGGAGACCATCGATCCCTTTCTCTTTTGCGCTTACCACGACGACGCCTACCCAAAGGGCAACGCCCAACTCGGGCCGCAGGCGTCGCAGGGGTCGCTGGCGGGCCGGCAGATGGGCCAGGACTTCAGCCGCCAGGACGGCTGGAGCATGTACCACGGCCAGACCGTGCCGGGTTTCCCGGCCCATCCGCACCGGGGTTTTGAGACCGTGACCATTGTGCGCAAGGGCCTGATCGACCACTCGGATTCGCTGGGAGCCCGAGCCCGGTTTGGTGGCGGTGATGTGCAATGGATCACGGCCGGGCACGGGCTGGTGCACTCAGAGATGTTCCCCTTGCTCCAGGCCGAGGCCGACAACCCCCTGGAGCTGTTCCAGATCTGGCTGAACCTGCCCGCCCAAGACAAGATGGCCGCACCCTACTTCACCATGCTGTGGGCCGAGCAGATTCCCCGTCGGGTGGTGACCGATACCCATGGGCGGGACACCGAGGTGGCCGTGATTGCGGGGCGCCTGCAAGAGGCTGACGCGCCCGCCCTGCCACCACTGGCCCCGCCGCCCAACTCCTGGGCCGCACACCTTGAGGCTGACGTGGCGATCTGGACGATCCGCATGGATGCCGGCGCCACCTGGACACTGCCTCCCGCCACCGGTGCGGGCACCCGGCGCACGCTGTATTTCTTCAAGGGCAATGCCGTGACCGTCACGGGCCAGCCTATCACCCAGCACGGCGCCCTGGAATTGCGCGCCGACGTAGACGTGAAGCTGCACAACAACGGGGCAAACGAGGCCGAATTCCTGCTGCTGCAGGGCCGCCCGATTGGCGAGCCAGTAGCACAGTACGGCCCGTTTGTGATGAACACCAAAGCCGAGATCTCGCAGGCCATTGCCGACTACCAGCGCACCCAGTTCGGTGGCTGGCCCTGGCCAGACGAGGCCCCGGTGCACGGACGCGAGCCGGTGCGTTTTGCCCTCCACCCGGATGGACGCGAAGAGCGGCCCGAGGTGACAGCCAACGTGCCTTGAGCGCTGACAGGAGGCCTCAAGTGGCCTGGCCAAGCCCACACCAACCCAGGTCCGCCGGGTTGTGGTCCACAATGACCGATGCCGAAACTAAAAAATTCAGAACACCAGGCTGCAAGACATTGATGCGCTGGTGCGGCTCCAGCGCGAGGTCTACCCCACCATCTCCGGCTGGGACCGCGACCGAGTCGTCCACCAGATCGAAATTTTCCCCGAGGGTCAGTTTGTGGCCCATTACGACGACGTGCTGGTGGGCTGTTCCAGCTCGCTGGTGATTCTGTGGGACGAATGGGCAGACGAACACACCTGGGACCAGATCACGGCGGCCGGCACCTTTGACACCCACAACCCCTCGGGCTACACGCTGTATGGTGCCTAGGTGTTTGTATCGCCCAAACTGCGGGGCAAGCGGGTCGGCCACGCGCTGTATGAAGCCCGCCGGCGCGCCTGCAAGGCCCTGAACCTGCGGCGCATCATTGCCTGCGGTCGGCTGCCAGGCTACCACTCGCTGGCGCACGAGATGTCGGTGGACCTGTATGCCCGCAAGGTGCTCTGGGGTGACCTGACCGATCCGGTGCTGAGCTTTCAGCTGCGTGAAGGCTTCAGGTTTTGCGGCATCATGAAAAACTACATTCCCGATGACCATGAGTCCAGGGGCAACGCCTCGCTGATCGTCTGGATCAACCCCGATTACGAGGCCTTGCGACCCACCGCGCTCCATGTGGCGCGCACTGCACAACTGGAATTTTTCCAATGACAGCCAAAGCCAAAGCCATGCCCACCCCGGTGTTTGAACCCAAGCCGATCAGCGTGCGCATTGCGGCGGTGCAGTACCTGTTGCGCTCCATCCACGACTGGAGCGGTTTTGAGAACCAGGTGCGCTTTGTCATGAAGGCTGCCGGCGACTACAAACCCCAGTTCGTTTTGTTACCCGAGATCTTCACCACGCAGCTGCTGTCCTTCATGGACACCAGCGACCTGCGCCAGGCCGTGCGCAACATGAACGACTACACCACACGCTACGTCGAGCTCTTCAAGGAGCTGGCAGCCCAGTGGAAAGTTCACATCGTGGGCGGCAGCCACCCGACCATCGTGGCTGGCAAGCTCATGAACACCGCCTACCTGTTCACGCCCGAGGGCAAGGTATTTACCCAGGACAAAATTCACCTGACCCGCTGGGAAAAAGAAAAATGGAAGGGCGACGCTGGCGACCAGTTGCGCGTGTTCGATACGCCCCATGGTCGCATCGCCATCCTCATTTGCTATGACATCGAGTTCCCCGAACTCAGCCGCAAGGTCTGCGAAATGGGGGCCGACATTATTTTTGTGCCGTCGTGCACCGACGACCGCCAGGGTTTCCTGCGCGTGCGTTATTGCTGCCACGCCCGCGCCATTGAGAACCAGGTGTACGTGGCCGTGACCGGCACCGTGGGCAACCTGCCGGTGGAGGGCCTGGGCCTGCACTACGGGCAGGCCGCGATCATCACGCCCTCGGACTTTCCGTTTGCGCGCGACGGCATCGCAGCAGAAGGCGTGCCCAACATGGAGCAGATCGTGATTGCCGATGTGGACCTGGGCAAGCTGGTGACCAACCGCGTCATGGGCACCACCATTCCCCTGTATGACAAGCGCGTGGATGTGTACGACAACCTGGTGGAGGTTGTTGCCACGGTGTAAGCACCGTCACAACGAACGACTACACCTCGCCACTCAAATCTTGGGAATTCGAATCCGGCTGACCATCAGGGCGCCTGAGAGCGCGAACAGCAAGACCAGTGGGTGAAAGGTATAGCCTGCCAGGCTGTGACTCCCGAACCACAGCGCCTGACCCAACGCACCCTGGGCAGCGGCCACGCACATCACGCCCACGAGCACCAAGGACGTCGGAATAGGCGTTCCCTCAAAATACTTCACCTTGTCTCCCCCCAAGGAGAGTGCCTCAGCCGTCACGTTGAAGCGGGCCAGACGAGACACACCGCAGGCCACAAAACCCGCCAGGATCAGCCGGTCAATCAGTCCATTCATGCCGCAACCGTAAGCGATCAAGGCCGGGGCCACACCAAAGGAAATGATGTCGGCCAGTGAATCAAGCTCACGCCCCAAAACGGATGACTTCTTGCGCCAGCGGGCAATGCGACCATCCAGCACATCGAAGATAAAAGCAGCCAGGACCAACCCGCACGCCAAGTAGATGTGAACGACCTGGCCCGTCTCCAGGTAGTTCATGATGGAAAACAGGGCGTACATGCCGCTTGCGGCATTGCCCAGCGTAAACCAGTCCGCCAACTGAAACTCCCGAATCATTGCGAAGGGTTTTTGCATGGTGTGGGGCTGGTTGTGCTCATGAGCCATCTTAGGGCACTTCCAGGTTACGAACGGGCACCGGCTTTTTGCAAGGTTACCAGCGATATGGATTGTTCGGGAGGCGGTCGTAGCGGTTGCGAACACCGTCGCCATCGCGATCGCGATCCCGCTGATTCACGATGCCATCGCGGTCAAGATCTCCGTAGGGACCATAAGGGTGCGTCTGACGCCATTGATGGCGTGGGCCACCCCGATCGTAAATATTGGCGATGCCATCGCGATCGCGGTCGCCGTAAGGTCCGCGGTCCTGCCAATGCGCAGCGCCATGGCGCGAGCCTTCGCCGTGACGCCGATAGTAGTCGGGCGCGGGGGCGTAATAAGTGGGGGGCGGCCCGTACACAGGTCCCGAATACACATACACGCCTGGCACCTGCACGCCGATGGAGAACTGCACATCGCTGCGGGCGTGAGCCGATGAGGACGCCCCGAAAGCCACCATGACGACCGCAACAGCGGCGAGCGATGGGTTGGAAATAAGATGCTTCATGAAAAACTCCTTGCGTTGGTATGGATGACATCTTGCGCGCGCGCAGGTGAACGTGGGCTGAACGGATTCAAAAAATATCCTTGCAGTTTGAAGGCCCAGCGTTCAGAAAAACTCTGTTCATCCGCATCCTCAGAAACCTCCATGGCATAAAAAAACGCGCCCAAGGCGCGTTTTTTGTCAGCACAGTAGTGGTTTACGCGGCAACCACACGCACCATTTCCAGGCACTTATTGGAGTAACCCCACTCGTTGTCATACCAG
>CAZBKX010000291.1:0-5745 GCA_964492535.1 uncultured Rhodoferax sp.
GGACACTCTGGCGGAATGCGAGTTGCTCCAATTCATCTGGCCAAAAATCCGGGTTCAATGTACCAACTGGGCCAGCTTGGCGCGCTTGGCCCGGCAACACCGTTGGCTGCCGCGCGCCGGCCGATAGTTTCTCAAGCAGTGAAAGCGGCGGCTTCAGGGAAGCTCTGCAAAACTCCCCCAGTTGTGTGCTCGACGTAAGCCCCAGCTGAGAATAGACAGGTCATGAAACAAGCCACCTTGGACCTCGATCTCGGCATGGAGAAAACCCGCAAGCAAGTCTTCCTGGACCAGATGGAGCACGGGGTGCCCTGGGCTGCATGGGTCGAACTCACGCCCCCTACGACCCCGAAGGCAAGACTGGCGGGCCTCCCTTGTCGTTGATGAGCATGCTGCGCATCCACTTCATGCAGCAAGGGTTCACGTTGTCGGACCCCGCCATCGAAGAGGCGTTTTTGACACCCTGTTGTACCGGGAGTTTGCTCAACCGGAACAATTTGGCCGCTTGCCAGATGAGTCACCATTTTTCGGTTCAGACGCCGGCTCGTGTAATTCAATCTTGAACGCCCGAAACACTTGTGGCAGACAAGCTGGCGCCATCACCACCTCCGCCGACAACTTCGGACTGGCGAAACTTGCGCAACTGCCCAGTGCGTGCATGGGTGGCTGAGACACACAAGCGCAGCTTGTGGCAACGCCGCACTGGTTCAAAGTCCAGCTCACTGGCCAGAATATCGCGCAAGGGGTTGAGGTCCAGCGGGTTGCGCTGGTAAGGCGACATGGCCCGACTGGCCCAGTTCCACCGGCCTGCCGACACCCCGGCAGCAGGCCATGGCTGGGGCCGACCTGAAGAAAGAATCGATGGCGACCTGCGCTGTGTGAAAGCTTGTCATCGTCCCTCTCTTGCTGCGTGTGCGGATCAGTGACTGAGTGAGCCTGGGCTGGCGCAGGCCGACATGCTCGGTGGTCTGGCATTGATATTGATAGCGGTATAGGCAATAAATACGCCGGCCAGAGGGCGATTTGGCATCAAATTGCGGTGTTGAGGCGTGCGCTGTGCCGCGAGTGCCGCATCCCGCCGCTCTGTAGGCCCGCCTGGGTGACCGCGGGGCCCTGAATGCGCCAGTGGCTATCATGGCCCCATCAACTACAGGGTGTGTCAACAAATGCTTATCCGCGTCATTTACGTCAGCACTGCGGTGGGTCCGCAGACCAGCACCATGACCAACGCCATCCTCAAGAAGGCGCAAGCCTGGAACCGGGCCAACAACATCACCGGCATGCTGTGCCAGGGCCAAGGGGTATTTTTGCAGGCGCTTGAAGGGGATCGCAGAACAGTCACTGAGCTGTACTCACGCATTTATGCGGACCAGCGCCATACCCATGTGGAAATGATCCACTGCGAAACCATTGCCAAAAGACGCTATGCGAATTGGTCCATGGCACATGTGAGCTTGTCTGACATTGACCCGGCAACCAAAATCGAGTGGCCGGAATTTGACCCCTATTCCGCCACCGGGCTGCTGGTGATGGCGCGCATTGATGACTTGCTGGCGTCGGGCACCGTCATCCAGGGCCAGGATTCGTAAAAGTCTTGCCCTGCGGCCAGCCTAGGCCGCGCGCATCCAGCGCTGCAGGTACGGGCGCAGGTGCAAAAACCCCCGGTACATCAGCTCAAGCAGCGGCGTCACGCCGGGCAGGCGCCCAAACCGGCCCAGCCAGCGCCAGCCCGGCATGGTCAGCCACAGCGCGACAAAAGCCGCGGCGCCGCTGAGTAATTGGCCGTCTTTCTGGCGCACATGAAAACGGGCCATGTACCGTGCCTGATCGGCCGGGTTCATGTGGGCGGTGGCTTCGCTCACGTCCAGCCAGGCCACGGTTTCCAGCGGGGTGAGTGACTGGTACAGCCCGATCTCGCGCCGGCACAAGGGGCAGGCACCGTCATACATCACTGTGAGCGCACCGCACGCCCCGACTGGGTCAGGGGTTGGCGAATCGCCTGGGGTGGGGGTGCTTGGCGGAGCAACGGTCATGGGTAACGGCTTCAGGGATGCCAGAACATACTGGTGCGCTGTTTTTAGCGCAACACCGCCATCCACGCTCGCGCCGGGACTTTCGGCCCCTCCATTTGGCTACCATGCTCCCATGTGCAGCCACTACCAAGCCCTCAAGGAACGCGAGCGTTACCGCCAACACTTCGGCGTGGAGCCGCCGACCGACCTGGGCAAACACGATCTGTGGCCGGGTTATGTCGGCAGCTTCATTCGCCGTCACCCCCACGCCGATGGGGGTGATTCGGTGGTGCCCGCGCGTGAGGCGCTGAATGGGTTGTTTGGGCTGGTGCCACACTGGTCGCCCGACACCCAAATCACCCGTTTCACCTACAACGCCCGCAGCGAGACCGTGGCCAGCAAACCCAGTTTTCGGGAGGCCTGGCGGCAGGCGCAGCACTGCATCATTCCCGCCGATGCCTTCTTTGAGCCCGACTGGCGCAGTGGCCGCCCCGTGCCGACCCGGATCAGCCGGGCCGACGGCGCGCCCATGGGTCTTGCCGGCCTGTGGTCCCGCTGGCAGTCGCCCCAGGGCGACACCGTGCACAGCTACACCCTGTTGACCATCAACGCGGCCAAGCACCCGCTGATGCGGCATTTCCACAAACCCGCCGATGAAAAGCGCATGGTGTTGATCTTGCCGCCAGACCGATACAGCGACTGGCTGCACGCCGGGCCTGAGCACAGCCGCACGTTCATGCGGCCCTTGGCCGCCGACCAACTGGTGGCAACCGCGCCGCAGCAGCCCAGGGATTTGTTCGGCATGTGAATGCCGGCGGGTGCCTCCGCCCTGGCACGGGCCGCCTTGAAAGCAGTACACAATAGCGCTCGTGCCCGGCACCAGACCGCAGGCCACTCAGGGACTGTCCATGAACCACAAGAACCTCTCCGAGAGCGACCTCTGCGACAAGGTCATCCGCCCCGCCATCGTGCAGGCCGGGTGGCACGCGCTGGACCAGATTTACGCCCAGTTCCCCCTGCGCGCAGGGCGTGTGGTGGTGCGCGGCCAAACCGCCCGGCGCGACGCCGCCACCGTGCTGTTTGCCGACTTTGTGCTGTGCCACAAGCCCAATATCCCGCTGGCCGTGGTCGAGGCCAAAAAGTCCCGCCTGTCCATGAGCGCCGGCCTGCAGCAAGCCATTCGCTACGCCGACCTGCTGGAGGTGCCGTTCAGCTTCAGCAGCAATGGTGACGGCTTTGTGTTCCGCGACGCCACGCTTACCGACGGCGTGCTGGAGCAAAACATCACCCTGGACGAATTTCCCACACCCCAGGCCCTGTGGTCACGCTATTGCACCTGGAAAGGCTGGAGCGTGGACGTGCAGCGCGTGGCCGAGTTTGCCTACGCGCCCAGCAAAATCCCCCGCTACTACCAGCTCAACGCCATCAACCGCACCGTAGAGGCCATTGCCGCCGGGCAAAACCGGGTGCTGCTGGTCATGGCCACCGGCACCGGCAAGACCTACACCGCCTTTCAGATCATTCACCGGCTGTGGAAAGCGCCCTGGCGTGCGGGCCAGGCCAAGGGCCAAAAGCGCATTTTGTTTCTGGCCGACCGCAACATCCTGATCGACCAGACCATGGTCAACGACTTTCGGCCCTTCAAGGGTGCCATGGCCAAGCTCAGCCCCAACGCCAAGGGCGTGGAGCGGGTGAATGCGCAAGGCCAGGTGGCCATTGAGTACGTGGATTTGGCCGTCAACCAGCGCACCAAGGAGGTCAACAAGTCGTTTGAAATTTACCTCTCGCTCTACCAGGCCGTGAGCGGCACCGAGGAGGCGCACAACATCTACAAACAGTTCTCTCCCGACTTCTTTGATTTGATCGTGGTGGACGAATGCCACCGCGGTAGCGCAGCCGAGGACTCTGCGTGGCGGGAGATATTGACCTACTTCACCAGCGCCACCCAGGTCGGCCTGACCGCCACGCCCAAAGAGACCAAAGACATCTCCAACAGCGACTATTTTGGCGAGCCGCTGTACACCTACAGCCTCAAGCAAGGCATTGAAGACGGCTTTTTGGCGCCCTACAAAGTCATCCGCGTGGACCTGGACCGCGACACCTTTGGCTGGCGCCCCACCGCCGGCATGACCGACACGCGGGGCCACCTCATTGAAGACCGCGTGTATGTGGGCGCCGACATGAACCGCAAACTCGTGCTCGACAAGCGCGACACCGTGGTGGCCGAGCGCATCACCGAGTACCTGAAGGCCACCGACCGCTACGACAAAACCATCGTCTTTTGTGAAGACATCGATCACGCCGCGCGCATGCGCCAGGCCCTCTCTAACGCCAATGCCGACCTGTGCGCCACCCAGCCCCACTATGTGGTGCAAATCACCGGCGACAACCCCGAGGGCAAGGCCCAGCTCGACAACTTCATTGATCCCGAAAAGCGCTACCCGGTCATTGCCACCACCTCCAAGCTCATGAGCACCGGCGTGGACGCCCAGACCTGCAAACTCATCGTGCTGGACCAAAACATCCGGTCCATGACGATGTTCAAGCAAATCATCGGCCGGGGCACCCGCCTGCGTGAAGAGCTGGGCAAAACCTGGTTCACCATCCTCGACTTCAAACGCGCCACCGACAACTTTGCCGACCCCACGTTTGACGGCGAGCCGGTGCAGATTTACGAGCCCAGCGCCGACGAGCCCGTGAACCCACCCGATGCCGCATGGGATGCCACCTCAAGTGTGCCCGCCGACCCGCTGGACGCGGCCCTGCAGGCCCAGGGCGCCCTCGGCCCCTTTGCGGGTGGCAGCGAGTCGCCCAAGAAATACATCCTCGGTGGCTTGGTCACCGTGGCCGTGGCGCGTGAGCGGGTGCAATACCTCAACGCCCAGGGCCAGCTCATTACCGAAAGCCTGCGCGACTACACCCGCATCAACCTCACCAAACGCTTTGAGTCGCTGGACCAGTTTTTGCAAGCCTGGAACAGCGCCGACCGCAAGGCCGCCCTCATGGCCGAGTTGGAGGGGCAGGGCGTGCTGATCGAGGCCCTGGCCGAAGAGCTGGCTGGCAGCGGCGTCAAAGACCTCGACCCGTTTGACCTGCTCCTGCACGTGGCCTACAACCAGCCCCCGCTCACCCGGCGCGAGCGCGCCCGCCAGGTCAGGCAGCGCAATGTGTTCACCGCCTACGGCACTGTGGCCCGCAAGGTGCTGGATGCGCTGCTGGACAAATACGCCGACGAGGGCATTGCCACCATCGAGGGCCACAACGTGCTCAGCATTCAGCCCTTCACCGATCTGGGCAGCCCGGTTGAACTCATCAAAAGCTTTGGCGGGCGGGCACAGTACCTGGGCGCGCTGCAGGTGTTGGAGCTGGAGTTGTACCGGTCATGATGAACAACCCTGATCGGGAATTTATTCCTCTACAGGCCTCCAAGTCAGTCATAATTTCCCGAACAGGAAACAGCCATGACCCTATTGATTGACACCCCCCAAGCCTTGGGCCAGGCGGTTCGCGCCGCCCGCTACCAACTCGGCCTGACCCAGCCCCAGTTGGCCCTGGCCGCCGGGGTGGGCATTCGCTTTGTCGTGGAACTGGAAGCAGGCAAACCCACCGTGCGGCTTGAAAAAGTGCTTTGCGTGCTGCACGCCCTGGGCGGGCAAGTGCTGCTCAGCGGCCTGCCCGCATCCGCTGCAGGCGCCTGACATGCCCAGGCAATGACCCTCACGCTCATTGAGCAAGG
>CAZBKX010000292.1:0-8387 GCA_964492535.1 uncultured Rhodoferax sp.
CTTGTCGGCACCAATGATTTTGGCTTTGAATTCCCGCTTGTCCGTGAGCGTCACCAGCACCTCATCTGCACCCTCAACCACATGGGCATTGGTCATGATGAGGCCGTCTGATGACAAGATAAAGCCTGAACCCACACCACGGGGCTGGGGCTCTTCCTGGGGCTGACCCCGATTGGGCCGGGGTGTCTGGCGCGGAATATTGGGTGCTGGCAAGCCAAAGCGCTTGAAGAACTCCAGCATCTGCTCCTCGGCCGCATCGCCAGAGCCATTGCGCTCGGCCACCTTTTCCAGCGTGCGGATATTCACGACCGAGGGCCCCACTTGCTCCACCAAGTCCGTGAAATCAGGCAGGGCGCGGACTTGCGCCACGGCTGGCGTGAGCGGCGCCAAGGCGACGCAGGCTGTAGCGACCATGGCCCCCGCCAAGACGCAGGCATGGACCTTCTTCCAATCGAGATGAATCATCTTCGACCTTTCATTTAAAACAGTAAAAAATACTCAGAGAAAACATCAGTCTTTTCGTTCCAGGGCGAGGGCAAAAGCACTCAAGGTATGCAGCGGCACTTCGCCTACGGCTGTGAGCCACCAGATCCCCATGCGTTGGGTCAGGGTATGGGTTGCACCCATCGCACGGTGTCCGGGGCTGGCATGGCGACTGGCGTCATAGGCATCCACAAACAACGACACGGACGCCAGACCGTCAGAAAAAATCCATTGAAAGGTGGCGTCCTGCGGCGTTGCCGTCGCAGCTGCCCTGGCGCGCCTGAAGCAGCTCATTGACTTGAAGCCAGGCACCTCCTTTTTCAAGGCCCAGCCCTCCTCGCCCGGGCTTGTTTTCACCAAAACCGGCTTTTCGACGCGGTAGCCTTCTGTACTGCCCATCAACCGGGTCAAATTGGCCATGCTGACCGGTGCATCGAGTTGAAGTTCCGAAAAAGCGGCCTGTTCCATCACGCGCCCCTGGGCGTCAAGCGTCTGCAACTTCACCACCAGACCGGTTTTTCGTTCGCTCCAGATCCTGTACCCAAAACGCAAGTTGTCCAGGGGACTCAACCTCACCACATCAGCGTCCAGCCCTGCAACGCGTTCATGACCCACGGTCTGAACCCGATACAACTTGGCAATGGATGAGTTGGCCGCTTGCAGCAGGTTGGGAAAGAGCCCCAGCGACTCGCGCTTCTCGGAGATCGCCACCCGGCTGGCAGGCAAAAACGTCATCACCTGGTCATTGCGCCGAAATGTAGACCGCGGCGTTCCGGTCAGGGACTCCACACGCTCCATTTGCTGTTCACCGTCACAGGCATGCCAAATGCGTGCGCTTGACAGCTGACTTCCGGCCTGGACCACGAAGGTGCCCATGTAGGTGCGCTGGCGCGACGCCTCGTGCATGCGAAGCAACCAGTCACCCACACTGCGTTCTGTCGTTTTAACCTCAACCGCTGCGCCCGAACCAGGCGCTTCGACACCCGTCTGTGCGGCCGCTGAATCAGTCAGCATCGGGAAGACTGCTGCCGCGATCAAGAGCGAAAAAATCCGGGTTGACATGGACTGAGTGCTCATCAACGCCCGCCCCCCTCAAACGTGGCATTGCGCAAAAATCCGGTCGAAACCTGGAAAGCGGTGGTGCCGCCAAACTGCCGATGGGCCGCCAGCAGGGCATCCAGCTCAGTGTCCCGAATCATGACGGATGGCGTATCGCCCAGCAAGGCGGAGGCGACCGGATTGGGCTGCACGGCCTCTACCGGCACTTGGGCCAACTGCGGGGCCCCACGTTGGCCATCCCAGATCCCTGACGCCAGGAAACCCACCGCCACCACCGCCAAAACCGAAGCACAACCTGCCAAGCGCTTCCACCGGTAAGCGGCGTCGTTGGCGGCGTCTTTTTTTAGACTAATTTGGCTTCCAGCCGGCACATCCATTGCCTTTATAGCTATTAATTTTATATCATCCGCTTGCGGGGGATACAACGGCTCTTGCTGCAGGCGAATCTTCAATCGCGCCAGGAATGCGGCATCCCGGCCACTGGCCATCGAGTCGCCCGTGCGCAACACCTCGCCCACCGCGTGGTAGGCCTGCCAGGTCAGTTGACCCTCGACATCCCGGGCTGCCCAGTCGGCTGCTTGCGCGAACTCCTCGCCCTGCAATTGACCATCGACCAACGCCGATACGAGTTCACGGTTCTTTAAAGCTTCCTGCATCATCACATCCAGTTTTAGAGGGCTACCAGCGCTTGCTGGTTTGTCGTTCCAGCATGGGCTTCACTTTGGCAGAGATCGCTTCCCGAGCGCGGAAAATCCGGGACCGTACGGTTCCAATCGGGCAATTCATGGCCTCGGCAATACCCTCATAACTCATTCCATCCATTTCACGCAAAGTCAGGGCCAGTCGCAGGTCCTCTGGTAACGCATCCAGAGCCGCCTTCACGGCCAGACCTACTTCTTTGGCCGCCAGCACCGATTCCGGTGTCTCATCGTTGGTTGATTCATGACCAGGCCAAAAAGTTTCATCCCCGTCATCATCAGTTTTCGCAGCAAAGTCTGAAACGGTCGGGTTTCTCTTGAGATCGAGCAGGAATTTTTTGGCCGTGTTCACGGCAATACGGTAAAGCCAGGTGTAGAACTGGGCATCACCACGAAACTGGTGCAAAGCCCGATAGGCGCGAATGAAGGTTTCCTGAGCGATGTCCTCCACCAGATCCACATCGCGCACCATGCGACCAATCAGCCGCTGAACCCGCCGCTGGTACTTGACCACCAACAGTGTGAAAGCCTCCTGATCCCCTGCGACAGCACGCTCCACCAGTAACAAATCGCTGTTATCGGGGGCTGCGGGCTGCGCCTGCACCGCTGGGGGCTTGGGATCCTCCATCACGCCTTGCCCTGATTGTGGCGTGGATCACCACCCAGGTCCTGGTGGTGACCCGCACCGCCGCGGGCAAACACGGCCCGACGCAGCGCGTTCCAGTTCAAGGCATCTGAACGGCGTTCTGGCCAGAGCCACCTCGCCGCGCCCCGGTCAGGGCGCCAACTCACGACCATCCAGGACTGGAAGCCAAGATGAACAAGCAGATGCCCAACCTGCGTCGCCCCGTCAGAGGTCCACTCCCACACATAGCCACTCCACCGAAAGGTGCCTCGGGGAGAACGATGCCAGGCCTTGCCCGCGCCCAGCACCGCAGCAAGCAGAACACCAGCCATAAGCCATTGACGCCAGTCCGGAGCAGCCGGGGCACTCAACCAAAACAGGAGGACAAGGCAGCCCAGCAAACCAGCTGCGACGACCATCACGCCGTGAAAATAGGAACGCCCCACCGGGTAGCTCACCGCTGGGGCGTTGTGCATGCTGGGGCTGCGTGGTAGCTGCGGCTCAGCTCAGCTCAGCTGGCGCTCAGGGCGCACGCTTGAACACCAGCGAACCGTTGGTGCCACCAAAGCCAAAATTGTTCTTGAGGGCAACGTCAATCTTTAGGTCCCGCGCCGTGTTGGCGCAGTAGTCCAGGTCGCACTCGGGGTCCTGGTTGAAGATGTTGATCGTGGGCGGGCTCTTTTGGTGGTGCAAGGCCAGCACGGTAAACACCGACTCAATACCGCCGGCACCACCCAGCAGGTGACCGGTCATGGATTTTGTGGAGTTCACCACCGTCTTTTTGGCGTGATCGCCCAGGGCGGCCTTGATCGCGTTGGTCTCGTTCAGATCACCCAAGGGTGTCGATGTGCCGTGGGCGTTCAGATAATCCACCTCATCGGCATTCACGCCCGCGTTCTGCAAGGCTGAGATCATGGCACGCCGCGGACCGTCCATATTGGGCGCGGTCATGTGACCGGCATCAGCACTCATGCCAAAACCCGCCAGTTCAGCGTAAATCCTGGCACCACGGGCTTTGGCGTGTTCGTACTCTTCAAGCACCATCACGCCAGCTCCCTCACCCAGGACAAAACCGTCACGGTCCTTGTCCCAAGGGCGCGAAGCCGTCTGGGGATCGTCATTGCGGGTGCTCAAGGCGCGCATCGCCGCAAAGCCACCCACGCCCAAGGGCGACACGGTCGCCTCTGAACCACCGGCAATCATGATGTCGGCATCACCGTACTCAATCATTCGACCAGCTTGACCAATGCAATGCAGCCCGGTGGTGCAAGCCGTCACGATGGACAGATTGGGACCTTTGAAACCAAAACGAATCGACACATGACCCGCCACCATATTAACGATGGTGGAAGGCACAAAAAACGGGGAAATGCGGCGGGCGCCGCGCTGCACATACTCGGTGTGCACGCTCTCGATCATGGGCAAACCACCAATCCCCGAACCTAACACCACGCCTATGCGGGTGGCCAGTTCGTCCCCGAGGGCGTCCCCGGTCGGCAAACCCGCGTCAGCCACGGCTTCACTGGCTGCGGCGATGCCGAAGTGGATGAAGGTGTCCATGGCACGCGCCTCTTTGGCGCTGATGTAGGACTCAAGGTCAAAGTTCTTGACCTCACCTGCGATTTTGCAGGAGAAACTGGATGCATCGAACTTGGTGATCAGATCAATGCCGGACTTTCCGGCCAGCAGGTTGGCCCAGGCATCCGAGACCGTGTTGCCCACGGGACTGATACAACCCAAACCTGTTACAACAACGCGACGACGGGACATAGAAATTTGCAGTCAGTAGTTGGTCTAAGGAAAGCCGCCTGGAGCGGCTTGAAGCCAGGCTGCGGATTGGCCCTGAGGATCAGGGCACTCCGTCACGGTCAGCCGCCCTCGGGGCCACGGCGCAAGGGTGCGCCATGCGCAAGGAACTCAGGCTTTTTTGTGCGTGCTGGCGTAGTCGATCGCGTTTTGCACCGTAGTGATTTTCTCTGCGTCTTCGTCAGGAATCTCAATTCCGAACTCATCCTCCAAAGCCATCACCAACTCCACGGTGTCCAGCGAGTCAGCACCCAGATCGGCCACAAAGGCTTTTTCGTTGGTCACTTGTGACTCTTCTACACCGAGTTGCTCGGCAATGATTTTTTTAACGCGTACTTCGATATCGCTCATGGATTCCCTCAGAGGGTAGTAAATAGACCCGCGATTCTAGCCGTGCTTCGGGGACTTCCCGGATTCCGGCTGCCGAGCGGATAAATCGGCTTGATTCAAAGGGTCAGGCCATGAACATGCCACCGTTCACGTGCAGCTCCTGCCCCGTGACGTAAGCGGCCTGAGGCGACGCCAGGTACATGACCGCATGCGCGATGTCCGAAGGCTGTCCGAGCTGGCCCAGCGGAATTTGGCCCAACAAAGCCTTGTGCTGCTCTGCCGGAAGATGGGCCGTCATGTCGGTCTCGATAAACCCGGGGGCGACACAATTGACCGTGATGTTGCGGGAACCGAGCTCCCGCGCCAGCGCGCGGGTCATGCCGGCTACTCCGGCCTTGGCGGCCGCGTAGTTGGCCTGGCCAGGGTTACCGCTTGATCCTACAACCGACGTGATGCTGATGATGCGGCCATAGCGCTGCTTCATCATGGTGCGCATCACCGCCCGGCTCATGCGAAACACGGCCTTGAGGTTGGTATCGAGCACGGCATCCCACTCGTCGTCTTTCATGCGCATGGCCAGGTTGTCACGTGTGATGCCGGCGTTATTCACCAGCACCTGCAAGCCGCCGTGTTCTTTGACGATGGCGTCAATGGCGGCCTCTGCGCCTTGCGCATCATTGACATTCAATGCCACGCCAGTACAGCCGGGAAATGCCGCCAGGGCATGACCAATTTTTACAGCGCCCTCCTCGGTGGTGGCTGTACCGATCACCTTGAGTCCACGCTGAGCCAGGGCCAGCGCAATGGCCGCGCCGATACCACGCGAGGCTCCCGTAACCAGGGCTACCTGGCCTTCAAACACAACATCACGCATGGTCGATCTCCAAAAGTTGTTGCCTGACTTCACTCAAGCTGGCTGGATCGAACAGGACCAGGCCGGTCAGCGCCGGGTCAATCCGCTTGACCATACCCGCCAGCACTTTGCCGGGACCACATTCAACAATTCGGGTGACTGAGCGGGTCTTGATGGCTTGGACGCACTCCACCCACCGTACCGGCCCGAAAGCCTGGCGATAAAGGGCGTCACGGATACGGTCAACGTCAAGCTCCGCGGCCACATCGATGTTGTTGATCACCGGAATTTGGGGTGGCAGGAACTCGACCGACTGCAGTTTCTCCTGAAGTCTTTGCGCCGCCGGCTTCATCAGGCACGAGTGAAAAGGGGCAGACACCGGCAAAGGCAGCGCGCGCTTGGCGCCATGGGCCTTGAGCAGTTCACAGGCCCGGGCCACGGCAGCCTGGCTGCCGGCGATGACCGTCTGCAGGGGATCATTGAAGTTGACTGCTTCCACAACTTCGATGGAACCAGCGCCAAATTCCTGCGTGGCGGCCAAGCAACCCTCAATGACTTTGGCGGCCTCCATGCCGAGAATGGCAGCCATGGCGCCCACGCCCACTGGCACGGCCTCCTGCATGGCCTGTGCCCGAAAACGCACCAGCGGCGCGGCCTGAGTCAGGGTCAACACGCCCGCAGCCACCAGAGCGGAATACTCACCCAGTGAATGCCCGGCAACGACCGAGGGCGCAAAGCCAGTCTCAGCCATCCAGACGCGGTAAGCAGCCACCGCAGCAACCAGCATGACAGGCTGGGTGTTTGTCGTCAAGGCAAGCAGTTCCTTGGGGCCTTCCCGGATAAGGCCCGCGACATCTTCACCCAAGGCGTCGGAAGCCTCGCGCAGGGAGTCGAGCACGACGGGATGATGGCCCCATGCATCGAGCATGCCCACGGACTGGGAGCCCTGGCCCGGAAATACAAATGCGAAAGAATTCATGCGCTCTTAACCAAATAACAAAGAAAATGGGCTCTAGCCGGCGTTTTAATTAAGCTTAAAGCTACATTTTCAGGAGCACAGCTCCCCAAGTGAAGCCACCACCTACGCCTTCAAGCAAGATCAACTCACCTGGTTTGACACGCCCGGATCGCACACCCACATCCAGCGCCAACGGAATGGACGCGGCCGAGGTATTGCCGTGCTGGTCTACCGTAATGATCACTTTGTCCGTGGGCAGCTTGAGCTTTTTCGCGGTGCTTTGCATGATGCGCAAATTGGCCTGGTGCGGAATCAGCCAGTCAATGTCCGTCGCTTCAACGCCCGCCTTGCTCAGGGTGGCTCGGGCTGCCGCGTCAAGCAAACCGACGGCCAACTTGAATACAGCCTGACCGTCCATCTTCAGCAAGGGAGTTCCCAGCACCTGCCCGCCAGAAACATGACCCGGCACGCACAAAATACCCACGTGCTTGCCATCGGCATGCAGGTCGCTGGCCAAGATACCCGGCGTGTCAGACGCCTCCAGGACTACCGCGCCAGCTCCATCACCAAACAGCACGCAAGTCGTCCGGTCGGTGAAGTCGAGAATGCGCGAAAACACCTCGGCCCCCACAACCAGCGCCCGCTTGGCGATGCCTGTTTTGATCATGGCGTCGGCCACCGTCAACGCGTAGATGAAGCCGCTGCAGACCGCCTGCACATCAAAGGCCGGGCAACCATTGGCACCCAGTTTGTTCTGCAAAATGCAGGCCGTCGAAGGGAAGACCATGTCGGGCGTGGACGTAGCCACGATGATCAAGTCGATGTCTGTCGGCTCAAGGCCCGCGGCCTGCAGGGCGTTGCGACACGCCTCCAGCGCCAGGTCACTACTGCAAACACCCGGGTCTACAAAGTGCCGGGCCTCGATACCCGTGCGCTCCACAATCCACTCGTGTGAGGTCTCTATGCCTTTTTCAGCCAGTTCCGACGCGAGATCAGCGTTGGAGAGGCGACGCGGGGGAAGGAAGCTGCCAGTGCCAGTGATGCGAGAGTAAGTTTTCATGGGTCAAACGAGTGCGGCAACATCGCTCCGGACCGACGGCTCCATGGCCACCAAGAGCGGAGCCACATGCGCGATACGGACCTGAACGCGGTCAAGCAAGTTATTTCGGGCAGCGTCGTACGCCCGCTTCAAAGCATATTCGAAAGCCACTTCGTCGGCGGAACCGTGACTTTTGAAGACCAGCCCGCGCAAGCCCAACAAGGCGCCGCCGTTGTAGCGACGATGGTCCATGCGCTTTTTAAGAGCTGATATGACGGGATAGGCTGCGATGGCTGCCATTTTGGTGAATACGGTCCGCGAGAATTCCATTTTCAGGAAATCAACGATCATGGTAGCCAAGCCTTCGCTGGCCTTCAAGGCGACGTTGCCGACGAAACCATCGCAAACAACGATGTCTGCCGTGCCCTTGAAAATATCGTTTCCCTCAACATTGCCATAGAAGTTCAAGTCTCCTGCCTGGGCGGCAGCCCGAAGCATTTCTCCGGCTTTTTTGATGACTTCGTTGCCCTTGATGG
>CAZBKX010000293.1:0-2328 GCA_964492535.1 uncultured Rhodoferax sp.
GATGAAGGTGTATTGGGTGGCCATGTGGTTGCACTCAAAACGGGCCAAGTCGATTGCAAAGATTTAACGAATTGGATAATTGGTGACATATGGCTACTGCTGAAAATGCTGGAACACATGCCCCGACGGCTGGGGAGTACATCCAGCACCACTTGCAACATCTGCAAATGGACTTCTCGTTTCAAGGCGCCAAGCAGACAAGTCTGGTTGACTTTAGTCTGTTCAATCTGGACTCCGTCTTCTACTCGGTGATTCTGGGTGTGATTGGTTGCTTCGTGCTGTGGCGCGCGGCCAGCAAGGCCACCTCTGGTGTGCCTGGGCGTTTTCAGGCGGCGGTTGAAATTCTGACAGAGATGGTGGATACCCAGGCGAAAGGCGTGATTCACAATGCCAAGAGCCGCAAGCTGGTTGCGCCATTGGCCCTGACGGTATTTGTCTGGATTTTCCTGATGAATGCGATGGATATGCTGCCGGTCGATGCCCTGCCTGCACTTTGGCACACGGCAGGTCCGGCAATGGGTTACAAGGATTACATGCGGGTCGTCCCCACGGCTGACTTGTCCACCACGCTGGGATTGTCGTTCAGTGTGTTGTTGATTTGTCTGTTCTACAGTGTCAAGATCAAGGGCTTGGGTGGTTGGACGCATGAATTGGTGGCGGCACCCTTTGGCGACAAGTTTTACCTGTATCCCGTCAACTTTTTGATGCAAATGATTGAGTTTGCCGCCAAGACCGTGTCGCACGGCATGCGGCTGTTCGGCAACATGTTTGCCGGCGAATTGATTTTCATGTTGATCGCCTTGATGGGTGGTACATGGGCTTGGCAATTCAACCCTGCTGAAGGGATGTTTTGGCTAGGAATCGGGCATGTGATTGCTGGAACTGCCTGGAGCATCTTCCACATTCTGGTGATCACGCTGCAAGCCTTCATCTTTATGATGTTGACGCTGATTTATGTGGGGCAGGCCCACGATTCACACTGATCTTTTTTCTCTTTTCTTTATCTTTTTTTTCTGTACTTAGGAGCAATCATGGAAAACATTCTCGGCCTCGTGGCACTGGCTTGCGGTTTGATCGTTGGTTTGGGCGCACTCGGTGCCTCCATCGGCATCGCTTTGATGGGCGGTAAATTTCTGGAGGCTTCTGCTCGCCAGCCCGAATTGATGAACGAACTGCAAACCAAGATGTTCATCTTGGCTGGTCTGATTGACGCCGCATTCCTGATCGGTGTTGCGATCGCGTTGTTGTTCGCGTTTGCCAAGCCTTTTGCCATCTAATTTTCTCGAAGCTTTCACGCTTGAAAGGGAATAAGCAGTGAATATCAATGCAACCCTGTTCCTGCAGGCGGTTGTCTTTGCGATCCTGGTGTGGTTCACGATGAAATTCGTGTGGCCCCCAATCACAAAGGCGCTGGACGAGCGGGCACAGAAAATAGCCGATGGCCTCGCGGCCGCTGACAAGGCCAGGTCTGAACTCTCATCCGCTAACAAGCGCGTTGAGTCGGAACTGGCGGCATCGCGCACCGAAACCGCTACCCGTCTGGCAGATGCCGAGCGTCGTGGCCAGGTGATCGTGGACGAGGCGAAAGCCCGGGCGACCGAAGAGGGCAACAAAATCATTGCTGCCGCCAAGGTCGAAGCAGAACAGCAAGGCGCCAAAGCGCGTGAGGCGCTGCGCGAACAAGTGGCTGCGCTGGCCGTCAAAGGCGCTGAGCAGATTCTCCGCAAGGAAGTCAACGCTGGCGTACATGCTGACTTGCTCGGTCGTTTGAAGACAGAGCTGTAAGAGGACAACCATGGCTGAACTCGCCACTATTGCTCGACCTTACGCTGATGCCTTGTACAAGGCCTCACTGTCTGACTTGAGTGCCGCCGCCGTCTGGGTTGACCAATTGCAGGAGATTGCCAGCAATACGCAGCTCCAGCAATACGCGGACAACCCCAATGTGTCAGACGATCAGGTGTTTGAAGTTATCTCGGGTGTGGTCAAGACGGCCTTGCCGGAGATGGCCAAGAACTTCCTTCGTGCTGTCATTGAAAATGGCCGCCTCAGTGCCTTGCCCGAAATTGCTCAGCAGTTTCGGACGTTGAAAAACGCCCAGGGTGGCTCGTCTGACGCCGTGGTCTACAGCGCGTTCGCTATTGACAGCGCCGCACTCGGAGATCTTCCTGCAGCGCTTGAAAAGCGGTTTGGTCGCAAGCTCAATGTTTCCGTTAAATTGCAGCCCGAACTTATCGGTGGCATTCGTGTGGTGGTGGGTGATGAGGTTCTTGACTCTTCCGTCAAGGCCCGTCTGGAACAAATGAAAGTGGCGTTGGCATCCTGAGG
>CAZBKX010000294.1:0-2364 GCA_964492535.1 uncultured Rhodoferax sp.
GTGTACCGGGGTACACGCATGTGGTAGTCTGGGGAATTTGGAGCATGGCTGAGGACGAAATCCGAATCAGAATTGGATATCAACCAGAAAATCAAACGAATATTGGGTGGACAGGTTATCGGCTCACGGATTCAGGAATCAGGCGATCAGCCCCCAGCCCTCGGCGAGCCAGCCAGGGGCTGACCAAACCCCAGGCCCAAAAAGCGATCAACATGGCCACGTTGATCCAGAACAGTCCACTCGCGGCCTGCGACGAACTGTAGCCCGCGACCTTCATCATCCAGGGGGCCGCCCATAGTGTCTGGATCGCAACCAGACCGCCGTAAACAAAAAAACCGATCGGGGCCATCTTGCGGAAATACGGATGGCGCCAGACCTCTGCGTAACGTCCACCGGAGGCCAAAGCCTGGGGTTCTGCTGAAGAAACCACACCCCAGCGGGGGACTTGCCATGCAATCAAGACCACAGCGGCCACCACCATCAGGCCCAGCCCCACAAAAAGCAGCCGCCAGCCTACCAGCGGCACCAGCCATTGCACAGGCAGGGTCGACGCGACCATGCCGAGCGATCCAGTCATCAGCATCCAGGAATTCGCACGCATGAGGGTGGTCGGCTCCAACCACCGACGATAGGCCGTCAAGGGCGCCATCAAACAGGCACTCACCCCCACGCCACACAGGACTCTCGCCGCCAGAAGCCCGGAGAAGCTCGTCGCCCATGAAAACGCGATACATCCCAGCGCAGCCATCGACAAAAAGTACAGACTGACTTTCTTGGGACCCTGTCGATCCAGCCAGGTCCCCAGCGGCAGCTGCATGGCCGCAAACCCCAAAAAGTAGCCCCCTGCCAACAAGCCCAAGTCTCGGGCGTTGAGCGAGAACTCCTGCGTGAGCGTGGGCGACAAGGTGGCGGTAATGGCTCGAATCAGGGCAGAAATAAAGTAGGCGAAAGCAAAGGCCAGAAAAACCACCACGGCATCACGCCGGGAGAGGCGGCTCATGGCACGCGCAGGCCAGAAAAGAAGGTCTCAGCCACTTGGGGTCGGGCCACATCCGAGTAAATGGACGCCTGAAAGATATGCGTGCCGGAGGCAAACCAGACTGCCTGCAAAGCCACAGCGGAACCATCCGGACGCACTCCATTCGCCAGGACGCCTTTGGCAACCAGCGCCGCCACGCCTTTGATGTCGACAGGGACATCGGCCGGAGCGGTGGCTCGCATATTCGCCATGGTGACTGTTTTCCATGAAGCCAAAAGTGGCACCGTTTTGTTGGCGTCCTGGGTGTCTGCGTAGGCCACGGCAAACTTGGCGTCGCCCGCATCGCAGGCCAGCAGGTTGAGGTTCAGCGTCTGATCGCCCAAGGACACATCGCGCGCAGCGCGCTCCGGCTTGCAGGGAAATAAGGCCACGATGGGTGTTGGGTCCAGACGCACATCGCGCCAATTCAAGGCGGGACTGCACGCTTGGAGGAGCAGGGAACCCGACAGAAGTCCAGCAAAGAGGAAATAGGGCATGTGCCAATTATGTACGGCCCCCTAGCGCACAAGGCTTTGGCAGAAATATCAAACTTCTCCACATGTGAGCGGTCACAATCCCTCGAACCAGGTCTGTGAAACAAGGCTCTGCGGGCAGGCGTCTGAACCAGTCCCAACAACCCAATACCTCCTATGAAACCACGTTATATTTTCGCCGCCTTGGCCTCGGTCATGATGATCACGCTGGGCGCTTACTTCACTGCGAGCGAGACCCTGGCACCAAAATCTTCATTTGTGATGCTGGATGGATCGAAGCGGGATGAAACCTCACTCAAAGGCAAAGTCACCTTGGTGAACTTCTGGGCGACGAGTTGCACGTCTTGTGTCGCAGAGATGCCCCGCCTGGTTTCAACCTATGAAAAATACAAGCTTGGCGGCTTTGACACCATTGCCGTGGCCATGCGCTACGACCCGCCCAGCTACGTCGTCAATTTCGCGCAGACCCGCCAACTGCCTTTCGGTGTGGCCATTGACAACACGGGGGCGATTGCCAAAGCCTGGGGAGAAGTCAAACTGACGCCCACCACCTACTTGGTCAACAAGCGTGGCGAGGTGGTCAAGCGCTACATTGGAGAGCCAGATTTTGTGGAGCTGCACCAACTGATCGAAAAACTGCTGACCGAGGCGTGATACACACGCCCTGGGCTGGATACGGGATACTGGATACGGGACAGGAGATGCTTTGACGCTAGCAGCCTGTCGGACTTAAAGCTTAATACTTTATTTTCTACGACTGCTATTAAAAGCATAGTGAAATGTTAAAATTGCACCTGCCCCAGTAGGTAAATTTGACCACGTCCAACTTCATCCTCACCGACCGAAAAACCG
>CAZBKX010000295.1:0-2303 GCA_964492535.1 uncultured Rhodoferax sp.
CCTGGTAATGTTCGGCATGGTGGCCGCCACCGGCATCCGTATTTTGGGTGGTGTGGATTACAAGACCAACCGGAACAACCTGTTCATCGTGGCGGTGTCCATCGGCATCGGCATGATTCCGCTGATTGCGCCCAACTTCAAGCAATGGATGCCGCACGGCCTGCACCCGCTGATTGAATCCGGCATTTTGCTGGCGTCCATCAGTGCCGTGCTGCTCAACCTGTTCTTCAACGGCGCTGGAGGCGACGACAGCGCCGCCATTGCGGCTGCCAAACAGGCTGATGCCCATTAACGGCTAAGCATAAACACCAACACGAGAAGGCTACCCAATGCGGTAGCCTTCTGTCTTTTGGAAACAATGAAAGAGAACAACACATGACCAAAGAACTCTCTCCTGCTGAGAGCGCCCTGCGCGATGCCGCACGCGACTACCACCGCAGCCCCCGGCGCGGCAAGATTTCGGTCACCCCGACCAAACCCTTGTCCAACCAGCGCGACCTGTCGCTGGCCTACTCCCCCGGTGTGGCCTACCCCTGCCTCGACATTGAAGCCGACCCTTCACTGGCCGCTGAATACACCTCGCGCGGCAACTTGGTGGGCGTCATCACCAACGGCACCGCCGTCCTGGGCCTGGGCGATATTGGACCACTGGCCGCCAAGCCGGTGATGGAGGGCAAAGGCTGCCTGTTCAAGAAATTTGCCGGCATTGACGTGTTTGACATCGAGTTGGCCGAGCGCGACCCCGACAAACTGGTGGACATGATTGCCGCCATGGAGCCCACGCTGGGCGGCATCAACCTGGAAGACATCAAAGCCCCGGAGTGCTTCTATATCGAGAAGAAGCTGCGCGAACGCATGAACATCCCGGTGTTTCATGACGACCAGCACGGCACGGCCATCATCTCCAGCGCCGCCTTACTGAACGGGCTGGAGCTGGTGGGCAAACGGATTGAAGACGTGCGCGTGGCCGTCTCTGGTGCCGGCGCCGCCGCATTGGCCTGCCTGGACGTGATGGTGGGCCTGGGCGTGAGGCGCGAAAACGTATTTGTGTGTGACTCCAAAGGCCTGATTTTTGAGGGTCGTACCGGTGGTTTTGATGAATCCAAGGCGCGGTTTGCCCAGACCAGCGAGCTGCGCACCCTGGCCGATGTGGTCAATGGCGCCGACGTGTTCCTGGGCTGCTCGGCAGCCGGCGTGTTGACCCAAGACATGGTGATCTCCATGGCGGCCCAGCCCATCATCCTGGCGCTGGCCAACCCGGAGCCCGAAATACGGCCCGAACTGGCCAAGGCCGTGCGGCCCGACTGCATCATTGCCACCGGGCGCAGTGACTACCCCAACCAGGTCAACAACGTCCTGTGCTTCCCCTACATCTTCCGGGGCGCACTGGACTGCGGTGCGACCAAGATCACCGAAGCCATGAAACTGGCCTGCGTGCGCCAGATCGCCGACCTCGCCAAGGCCGACATCAGCGAAGAGGTGGCTACGGCCTATGCGGGCAAAGAGCTGGTGTTTGGCTCGGACTACCTGATCCCCACGCCGTTTGACTCGCGTCTGATTCTGCGCATTGCACCCGCCGTGGCCCAGGCCGCAGCTGAGTCGGGCGTCGCCACGCGACCCATCACCGACATGGACGCCTACCGCGAGCAGTTGTCGCGCTTTGTGTACCAGACCGGCATGTTCATGCGCCCGGTGTTTACGGCCGCCAAAGCCGTAGCCAAGGCCAGCAAACGTGTGGCCTTTGCCGAGGGCGAAGACGAACGCGTGCTGCGCGCCGCCCAAATGGCTGTTGACGACGCCTTGGCCCACCCCATTTTGATTGGCCGGCCTGCGGTGATTGAGGCGCGCATCCTCAAGGCGGGCCTGCGCATTCGGCTGGGGGTGGATGTGGAATGCTGCAACCCCGAGGACGATCCCCGCTTTCGTCAGTACTGGGAAACCTACCACCAGCTCATGGGTCGCCGGGGCGTGTCGGTGGAGGCAGCCAAAGCGGCCGTTCGCCGCTCCAACACCACCATTGCCGCGCTGATGCTCAAGCTGGGCGACGCAGACGCCATGCTGTGCGGCCTGGTGGGGCGCTTTGACACCCACCTGGAGCACGTGCAAGACATCATTGGTCTGAAAAAAGGCGCCTCCAGTCTCGCCACCCTGAACGCCTTGATGCTGGAAACACGCACCCTGTTCATAGCTGACACCTTTGTCAACGAAGACCCTGACGCGGCCCAACTGGCCAGCATTGCCGTCATGGCCGCCGACGAAGTCAAGCGTTTTGGCCTGCCGCCCAAGGTGGCGTTTTTATCGCA
>CAZBKX010000296.1:0-2694 GCA_964492535.1 uncultured Rhodoferax sp.
TCCACGGGTACGGGGTTGCCCTGGGCCAAAGCCGAAGGCAAGGCCACGCCGGCTGCAGCCGCTGCAAAGGCACTGCGAATGAAGTTGCGGCGGCCGCTCCTGGCTTCCGCCAGGACGGTCTTGATCCCGTCCCGATCCAAAAAACTCTCGGGCGCCCTCTGGACTCTGCCCGACATCACGTCATCCTGCATTTTGAAACACTCCTTCAACGCGTTTGTTCTCTGCTTCTATAAGGCGCCATTAGCAGGAGTCAATGTCCTTGCGTCACGCGCCGCTTTGGGTCATTGAGCCGAACTCAATGCGCTCACACACTGCCTTGCACACCAACACGACCGATTCATCTGCGATTCGATAAAAAACCTGCACACCACTGCGCCGCTTGGCCACGACACCCGTGCGGTACAGCACGTTCAGATGCCGGGACATGTTCGGTTGCGACACCTCAATTTCATCCAGCAACTTGGTGACATTTTTCTCACCCCCGCGCAGCGCGCCAATAATGCGAAGACGTACCGGGGTAGCCAACACGCCAAACAACTCAGCCGCGCGGTCAAAGGCCAATGCTGAAGCTCCTTCATTCGATCCGTTGTTCATTTGGCTATTAAATGCAAATATTCGGATACACAAATATAACAAGACCAAATCAGATTTCAACCTAGGGTTTTCACCCATACCCCAAAATTGGCGAGGCAACGTCAGGTCACTGCTTGAACCGGTAGTGGTCGCGGTTCAGCACCGCAGCCACCGAATTCACTTCTTCGGGAAACATCCCCAGGTTGAGCTCGGTGTTGCACTGCTCCACCATGCCCCGCAACAATCCCGAGGTATTGATCCGCCCCGCAGGTTTGTACATGGCGCTACCGTCGCCACCCACTTTTTTCTGATGACAGGCCACGCACTTGTTGTCCGCGATCAACTGTTCGCCCTGCTTCATATCGGCTCCCTTGTAAATCGCCGGAACATCGTTGGCCAAGCAGGTGGAGCCAAGCATCACGCACGCAACAGTGAGGAGGTGTTTCATGAGGTGTCGCCTTCAAGTACGGGTTAACAAAAAAGGGGCGTTTTCAGTGTACTGACCTGCACACTTAAAAAGTATGGAAATACCCGAATTGCAAATTGTTCTGGCCGTGGGAAATGGTGATGGGCGGTGTGTTGGCATTGCCCGGGTTGGTGACCGTCACGGTGGGGGCGTGCGCCAAGTAGGCGCTCAAGGTCCCTGATGTGGACACCTTGTAACCAAAGCCAAACATTACATGGTTCTTCTCAATGGCGGGAAACAGCGGGTGCACGTATTGGTCAGGCACCGGGTTGTCCGACAAGCTGACACCGCCACGCAGCGTGAGTTGATCGTTGGCCTTCCAGCCGGCGCCAAGGTTCAGCGCCGTCTGGTTTTTCCATGCCTGCTGGATGGCAAAGTCAACCGAACCATTGGTCACGGTGGCACTGCCGTAACGCATGCGCAAACTCTTCATCGAGTCAGCCCAGCCAATGTGCTTCAAGTCAGTCACCAACAACCAGGACGGATTGACCTGCCACCTGCCGCCCACCGCGACAACGGCCGGCATCTGGAAATCGACAACAGTCATCTTGCCGGTGTCAGCACTTCCCATTCCAACAAATCCAAGCGAAGCACCCGTGGAACTGGTTTTCATGTCCGACAGGTGGGTCTTGAATTGGTAAGAGGCACCCAGCAGCACGTCAGGTTTGACGCGGTAGGTCGCGCCCAGAATGGCACCCAATCCGGTTGCTTTGGCCGCGCCTGAAAACTTGCCACTGTCCGAGAAATCAATGCGCGCAAAGGTGCCGCTGGCCTGCCCCGGGTTCATGCCAGGGTTGCTTGCAATGGCGCCCATGCCGGCCACCACATTCCCCGGGTTACTTTATGTGGGGGGAAGGTAACCCGCCAACTGCGCCACGGAGCCTGTCATTTGCATGTCAAGCGAAGCCCAGACCAGCTTCAATGTCGCAGCCACCGTCAAGTTGGAGTTGACTTGATACGCCACCGGAACCAGTACGTTGCCCACCCCCAACTCGGAGCGACTCGACATCGGGTTGGAACATGCCCAGATTGAACGCAAGCCGTGAAGAGCCGTCCGGTTGCAAAGCCAGGGTCGCGGGGTTTTGGGCCATGCCAGAGTTGCCCACGTCGTGCGCCTGCGATGCACCGCCCATGGAGGTGGCGACAGCGGCGTAACCCTCCATCAGCATGCCATTGGTCGCCATGGCGGCTGTCAGTGGGGCGGCGAACACCACCAGGGCGGTCAGCTTACGAACCGACTTTGTTGTTGTTGATTTGCGCATGGGTTTGTCTCCAGTTTGTTGCTTTTTTAGAAATATCAGGGCTGGCGTGGCATGACCCGTGTCAGAACTCGCCCTTGGAGGCGCGGTCCATCATTTGGCAAATGGTTTCGCGAACTTTCCAGGCCTCTTCCTTCAGGAATTTTTGCTTTCTGCCCGTGCGAGATTCCAGCTCCTTGGACAAGGGCAGCTCCCCCACACTCTTCATGTTGCGCTTCTTCGTTTCACTCATGATTTCCCCATTTCTTCAGACAGTGTCCAGCTTAAACCGCTGTCTTAATTCCGGGGTCCACTTTATTCGGCACCAGCACCGTTTTCCAGTTTGCCCAAGGTGCTGACAGTGCAGCAGCCGGTTAAAAAAACCGCCATCACCAACGGCAACAGCGTGATGTTTGC
>CAZBKX010000297.1:0-8808 GCA_964492535.1 uncultured Rhodoferax sp.
GCGACGGCGCCAACGACCTGCCCATGATGGGTGAAGCCGGTTTGTCCGTGGCTTTTCATGCCAAGCCCAAGGTGCGCGAGCAGGCGATGGTAGCCATCAATTCTGGTGGGCTGGACCGGTTGCTGGAACTTTTGACCCCCCATTGATTTTCAAGGTACATCGATGACTCCACAAGCCATACTCAGCCAGCCCCTCACGCTGGCGCATGGCCCCGTGATCAAGAACCGACTGCTCAAATCGGCCATGTCCGAGGCGCTGGGCGACCGCGGCGGCGCGCCCTCCCCCGAGCTGGTGCGCCTGTACCAGGCCTGGGCAGAGGGAGGCATTGGCTTGTGTGTGACCGGCAACGTGATGATTGACAGCGCCGCGTTGGGCGAGCCGGGCAACGTGGTGATTGAGGATGAGCGCCACCTGGCGGCACTGCGGGCGTGGGCCAAAGCAGCCACGAGCCATGGCACGCAGTGCTGGGTGCAGCTCAATCACCCCGGCAAGCAGTCGCCCAAAGGGCTAAATGAGGAAACCGTAGCGCCGTCTGCGGTGCCGTTTCGGGACGACATGAAAGCCTTTTTTGCCACGCCCCGTGAGTTGAAGCCTGCCGAAGTGCGTGCCCTGATCCAGCGCTATGGGCGGGCGGCCGGCATTGTCAAAGACGCGGGGTTCTCGGGTGTGCAAATTCATGGCGCTCATGGCTATTTGGTCAGCCAGTTTTTGTCGCCCCACCACAATTGCCGCACTGACGATTGGGGCGGCAGCCCGGCCAAGCGCCGCCGCTTTGTGCTGGAGGTCTACGGCGCCATGCGCCAGGCCGTCGGCCCGGATTTCCCCATCGGCATCAAGCTCAATTCGGCCGACTTCCAGCGCGGCGGCTTCACCGAGGAAGAGTCGCTGGACACCATTCGAGCGTTGGCAGAAGCCGGCATTGACCTGATCGAGATCTCTGGCGGCACTTACGAAGCCCCCGCCATGACCGGCATCAAGGTCAGCAAGGAGCCAATCAAGGAAAGCACCCGCCAACGCGAGGCTTACTTTCTGGAATTTGCCGAAAAAGCCAGAGCCGCCGTGAGCACCCCGCTGGTCGTCACCGGCGGCTTTCGCACGGCACGGGGCATGGCAGACGCCATCCAATCTGGTGCCGTGGACATGGTGGGCCTGGCCCGCATCCTGGCCGTCGAGCCGGATGCGCCCAAAAAGCTGCTGGCGGGCAAGCCCACTGCGCACCAGATCAAGCCCATCACCACGGGCATCAAGGCCATCGACAGGCTGGGCCTGCTGGAGGTGAGCTGGTACACCGGGCAGCTCAAACGCATTGGCCGTGGGGAGGCGCCCAAACCCAACGAGTCGGGCCTGTGGGTATTTGCCAAACAGGCTTGGCACATGGCCATGGCCAGTAAAAAGAAGCGCCCGCCTGCCAAATTGCGCGCTGGTTGATGGGGTTGCATTCCGCTGAATTGATGCCGGTCTTTTTCTCATAAGTCCATCCGGGGGTGCCAGCAAGGCGGTGCTTGAAGAGTCAAATTAACCGGCACTTGGTGTCGGTTTTTTTTACATAAGCTGACTACTCAGGGGTGGGCCTACCCACCAAAACGTCCCGCAGGCCGCAGCCAGCTTAGGTTCTTCTAAAAAATATGTTCGCAGGCCCGCATATTGCTTTGTTGAGGAGGCGATCCTATTTTTTTACACCAAAGGGAGTTTTGAATGAAAGCTATCAAGCTTGTATCGTCAGCCAAGCTGATCTCGACACTTTGCGCTACGGCCGCTTTTGCCGCGCCATCCCAACTCGTCAACAACGGTGGATTTGAAACCGGCACGCTGGCAGGATGGTCGACCACGGGTCTGGGAACCGGCATATGCCCAATAGCCAACCAAGAATGGAACGTGTCCACCACGGGTACAGCCACGGGCTGCACTGCTGTTGCGGATCCGCTGGGCAGCGCCTTTGCAGCCTATGTCCAGAATGACGGCACGGGCCCGTTGACGTACAAACTTTCTCAAAGTTTTGGCGTCGCAGCGGGAACCGTGGGCGGTGCATTTTCTTTTGATTTATCGTCCTTCAATGACGCTGATTCAGGTCGGACCCTCAACGTGAGCCTGACTGACGAAATCAGCTTGGCCTCAGTCACGCTGTACAGCGCCAGCACCACCTCGCTGGATGCATCGTGGCAGACGCTGAGTGGTGACATCAGCGCTTTTCTTGCAGGTGCGGCAGGTAACTCGGTGTTGTTGTCGTTCGATAACTTCATTCCCTCAACATGGACCGGCCCGGCAGGACTGGGCATTGACAACGTTTCTATTGTGGCCACGGTGCCGGAGCCTGCCAGCCTTGCGCTGTTCGGCTTAGGTCTGGCGGGCTTGGCGGCAAGCCGCCGCAAGCAGCCAAAGAACTGAAGGCCACAGGGGTAGGCGGGCCTTGCCAGCCGTCAGAGCAGCCTGGCCGTCTAAGATGCTCCTTTTTCAACCGGAGCACACCCCATGAGAATCGAAACCCTGGCCGTACACGCAGGCTACACCCCGGACCCCACCACCAAAGCGGTGGCGGTGCCCATCTACCAAACCGTGGCCTATGCGTTTGACAACACCCAGCACGGCGCAGACCTCTTTGACCTGAAGGTCGCAGGCAACATTTACAGTCGCATCATGAACCCGACCAATGGCGTGCTGGAGGCGCGCGTGGCGGCTTTAGAAGGGGGCATTGGCGCGCTGGCGGTGGCGTCCGGCATGTCGGCGATCGCTTACGCCATTCAAACCATCACCGAGGCGGGAGACAACATTGTGTCGGCCTCCACACTGTACGGCGGCACCTACAACCTGTTCGCCCACACCTTCCCGCAAATGGGCATTGAGGTCCGCTTTGCCGACTCCCGCGACCCGGCCTCCTTTGCCGCGCTGATTGATGAGCGCACCAAGGCTGTTTACTGCGAGACCATCGGCAACCCGCTGGGCAACGTGACTGATCTGGCGGCGCTGGCGGCCGTGGCCCACGCACACGGTGTGCCCTTGATTGTGGACAACACGGTAGCCAGCCCCTACCTGTGCCGCCCGTTTGAGCATGGCGCCGACATCGTGGTGCACTCGCTCACCAAGTACCTGGGCGGCCATGGCACCACCATTGGTGGCGTCATCGTGGACTCGGGCAAATTCCCGTGGGCGGAGCACAAGACGCGTTTCAAGCGCCTGAACGAGCCCGATGTGAGCTACCACGGTGTGGTCTACACCGAGGCGCTGGGCGCTGCAGCCTACATTGGCCGGGCCCGCGTGGTGCCGCTGCGCAACATGGGCGCGGCCCTGAGCCCCATGGCGGCCTTTCAGATCTTGCAGGGCATTGAAACCCTGGCCTTGCGCATGGACCGCATTTGCGAAAACACGCTCAAGATCGCCCAGCACCTGCAGTCGCATGCCAAAGTGGGCTGGGTCAACTACGCCGGCTTGTGTGACCATCCGGACAATGCGCTGGTGCAGAAACAAATGGGGGGCCTTGCCTCGGGCATCATCAGTTTTGGCCTGAAGGCCGCAGACAGCCTGGAGGCCGGTGCCCGGTTCCAGGATGCGCTGAAATTGTTCACCCGCCTGGTCAACATAGGCGACGCCAAGTCCCTGGCCTGCCACCCGGCCAGCACTACCCACCGCCAGCTCAACCCAGCCGAGTTGGCCAAGGCGGGTGTTAAGCCCGACATGGTTCGCCTGTCAGTAGGCATTGAGCACATCGATGATTTACTGGAAGACCTGGAGCAAGCCCTGGCTGCCGTCTGACCCATGCGATCAACCGTGAGTTAACGCAAGTCACGCTCTTTTAGCCCCTTGACCGGGGCTTTTTTTTGTCTTACATTCATTTTGACACTGAGCCAGACAATACAAACACAAAACCAGCCTTTTTAAATCAAAGGAGAGTGGTGATGAACATATTTGCGCGTTATCAGGGACGATTCGAGGCGGCCCAGGAAGAAGAAATGTCCATTCAGGACTACCTGGAGTTGTGCAAGCGTGAACCGGCTGCGTACGCCAGCGTGGCTGAGCGCATGCTGATGGCCATTGGCGAGCCCGAGCTGGTGGACACCCGCAGCGACCCCCGTTTGTCGCGAATTTTTGCCAACAAGGTGCTGCGGCGCTACCCGGCTTTTCGGGACCTTTATGGCGTGGAAGAAGTGATCGAACAGATCGTTTCTTACTTCAGGCATGCCGCGCAGGGCCTGGAGGAAAAGAAGCAGATCCTCTACTTGCTCGGTCCTGTGGGCGGCGGCAAGTCATCTCTTGCGGAGAAATTGAAGTACCTGATTGAGGAAGTGCCGTTCTATGCGATCAAGGGCTCGCCAGTACACGAGTCGCCCTTGGGCCTGTTCAATCCAGTCGAGGACGCGAAGCTGCTGGAGGAAGACTTCCATATCCCCCGGCGCTACCTGGGCACCATCATGAGCCCCTGGGCGGTCAAGCGTCTGCGGGAGTTTGGGGGTGACATCACGCGGTTTCGGGTAGTGAAGCTACGACCCTCGGTGCTCTCGCAAGTAGCCGTGTCCAAAACCGAGCCGGGCGATGAAAACAACCAGGACATCTCTGCCCTGGTGGGCAAGATTGACATCCGCAAGCTGGAGACCTACTCGCAGAGCGACCCGGATGCCTACTCGTACTCAGGTGGCCTGTGCCTGGCCAATCGGGGGGTGCTGGAGTTTGTGGAAATGTTCAAGGCGCCCATCAAGGTACTGCATCCCCTGCTCACTGCCACCCAAGAGGGCAACTACAAGGGCACCGAGGGTTTTGGCGCCATTCCTTTTGACGGCCTCGTGCTGGCCCACTCCAATGAGGCCGAATGGCTGACCTTCAAAAACAACCGCAACAACGAGGCGTTTCTGGACCGCATCTACATCGTCAAGGTGCCCTATTCACTGCGGGTGTCGGATGAGATTCACATCTACGAAAAGCTCTTGACCAACTCGTCGCTGGCCGAGGCACCGTGTGCGCCAGACACGCTCAAGATGCTGGCCCAGTTCTCGGTCTTGTCGCGCCTGAAAGAACCCGAAAACTCCAGCATTTTTTCCAAAATGCGGGTCTATGACGGGGAGAACCTCAAAGACACCGATCCCAAGGCCAAGAGCTACCAGGAGTACCGCGATTTTGCGGGGGTTGACGAGGGCATGACCGGCTTGTCCACCCGATTTGCGTTCAAGATCTTGTCGCGTGTGTTCAATTTTGACCACCGCGAGGTGGCCGCGAACCCGGTGCATTTGATGTATGTGCTGGAGCAACAAATTGAGCAAGAGCAATTTCCCGCGGAGGTGGCCGACCGCTACATGCGCTACCTCAAGGAATATCTCTCGCCGCGCTATGCCGAATTCATTGGCAAAGAGATTCAAACCGCCTACTTGGAGAGCTACTCGGAGTATGGTCAAAACATCTTTGACCGCTATGTAACCTATGCCGACTTCTGGATTCAGGACCAGGAATACCGCGACACCAATACGGGTGAAATTCTGGACCGGGGCGCGCTCAACAGCGAACTTGAAAAAATTGAGAAACCCGCCGGCATCTCCAACCCCAAAGACTTCCGCAACGAGGTAGTCAACTTCGTGCTGCGCGCGCGGGCCAAACACGATGGCAACAACCCTGCCTGGACGTCTTATGAGAAGCTGCGCGCCGTGATCGAGAAAAAAATGTTCTCCAACACCGAAGAGTTGCTGCCGGTCATCTCGTTCAATACCAAAGCCAGTGGCGAAGAACACAAAAAGCACAAGGATTTTGTGAACCGCATGATCAGCAAGGGCTACACCGAGAAGCAGGTGCGCCTGTTGTGCGAGTGGTACCTGCGAGTGCGCAAGTCGTCCTGAAATCAGCCAACACCCGGTGCATGCCATGACGGTGCGTATCATCGACCGCCGCTTTGACAGCAAGCATAAGAGCTCGGTCAACCGCGCGCGCTTTCTGGAGCGCTACAAGGGCCAGATTCGCAAAGCGGTGTCGGACGCCATCAATAAGCGCGGCATTCGCGACATCGATAGCGGCGAAAAGATCGGCCTTCCGGGCAAAGACATCGCGGAGCCCCAGTTTTCCCACGGGCGCGGTGGCGTGTGGGAAACGGTGCGCCCCGGTAATGACCGGTTCAATAGCGGGGACCAGGTCGAGCGCCCGCCCGGTGGCGCCAGTGGCCAAGGCCCGGGCCAAGCCAGCCAGGATGGCGAGGGGCTGGACGAGTTTCTCTTCACGCTGACCAAAGACGAGTTTCTGGATATTTTTTTTGATGAACTCGCCTTGCCCAACCTGGTCAAGCAGCAACTGGCCCATGTCGAACAAACCCGCCGGGTGCGCGCCGGTTACACCCAAAGCGGCGTGCCCGCCAACATCAACCTGGCCCGCACCATGCGGGGCGCGGCCTCCCGCCGCATTGCCGTGGGCGGCCCGTACGCCGCACAACTGCGGGCTTTGGTGGCGGAGCTGGATGAGAAAAAGAACCGCTTGGCCGACAACGACCCCGAGCTGGAGCGCCTGCGCCACGAAATTGCCCATCTGCGCATCAAGATGGAGCGGGTGCCCTTTGTGGACTCGTTCGATCTGCGCTACAGCAACCGGATTCAGGTGCCCCAGCCCAGCACCCAGGCGGTGATGTTTTGCTTGCTGGATGTCTCCGGCTCCATGGACGAGGGGCGCAAGAACATTGCCAAGCGCTTTTTCATGCTGCTGTACCTGTTTTTAACCCGCAATTACGAACGCATTGACGTGGTGTTCATTCGCCACCACACGGTGGCCAGCGAAGTGGATGAAGACGAATTCTTTACCTCGCGCGAGTCCGGCGGCACAGTGGTCTCCAGCGCGCTGGAGCTGATGCACAAGATCGTGGTGGCCCGCTACCCCAGCAGCCTGTGGAACATTTACGGCGCACAAGCGTCTGATGGCGACAACTGGGGCGATGACTCTCCCCGCTGCCGCGTCTTGCTGGATGAAAAGATATTGCCGCTGACCCAGTATTTTTCCTATATCGAGATCACCGACGGGCCGCCGCAAAACCTGTGGCAGGAATACACACGGCTTCAGATGAGCCATCAGGGTGAATTTGCGATGCGCCGCATCGCCACGGTGGCCGACATATACCCCGTGTTTCGCGAGTTGTTCAAACGCCAGGCGTAGGCCCACCATGACCCCTTTAAAACGCCCTGCCCTGCCAACGGGCTCCGAATGGACCTTCGCCGCGCTGGAGCAATACGATAAAGCCATTGGCGAGGTAGCGGCCCGCTACCAGCTGGACGGCTACCCGCATGTGCTGGAGGTCATCAGCGCGGAGCAGATGATGGACGCCTATGCCTCGATCGGCATGCCTGTCTATTACAACCACTGGTCTTTCGGCAAGCATTTTCTGGCAACCGAGGGGCGCTACAAGCGTGGCCAGATGGGGCTGGCCTATGAGATCGTTATCAACTCCAACCCCTGCATTGCTTACTTGATGGAGGAAAACACCCTGCCCATGCAGGCGCTGGTCATCGCCCATGCGGCCTACGGACACAACTCGTTTTTCAAGGGCAACCACCTGTTCAAGCAATGGACCAGCGCCGATGCCATCGTCGACTACTTGGTGTTTGCCCGCCACTACATTGCCGAGTGCGAGGAACGGCACGGCGTGAGCGCCGTGGAACGCCTGCTGGATGCTTGCCACGCCTTGCTGGGCGTGGGGGTAGACCGGTTCAAACGTGCACCCCGACTTTCGCTGGCCAAGGAGGCGGCGCGCCAAAAGGAACGTGCCGACTACCTGCAAACCCAGGTCAACGACCTGTGGCGCACGCTGCCCCAGCGCACGGAGGCAGGCAAGAACTTGGAGGACACGCGCTACCCCCCGGAGCCCGAAGAAAACCTGCTGTATTTCATTGAAAAAAACGCGCCCTTGCTGGAGCCTTGGCAGCGCGAGGTGATTCGGATTGTGCGCAAGATCGGGCAGTACTTTTACCCGCAGCGCCAAACCCAGGTCATGAACGAGGGGTGGGCCTGCTTTTGGCACTACACGCTGCTCAACACCCTCTACGATGAGGGCGCCCTGTCTGACGGATTCATGCTGGAGTTTTTGCAGTCGCATACCAATGTGGTGTACCAGCCGCGCTACAACAGCCCTCACTATTCGGGCATCAACCCCTACGCGCTGGGTTTTGCCATGTGGCGGGACATCAAGCGAATTTGCGAGAACCCAACAGATGAAGACCGCGAGTGGTTTACCGATATTGCCGGTACACCATGGCGCGAGACCTTTGAATTTGCCATGCACAACTTCAAGGACGAGAGCTTTATTGCCCAGTACCTGTCACCCCAGTTGATGCGGGAGTTCCGGTTTTTCTCGGTGCTGGACGATGACACGCGCGACAAATTGCAGATTCAGGCCATTCACGATGAGACCGGCTACCGGACCCTGCGCCGCCAACTCTCGGACCAATATAACCTGGGCAGCCGCGAGCCCAACATTCAGGTGTGGAACGTGGACTTGCGCGGCGACAGGTCATTGACCCTGCGACATTTTTCCCACCAGCGCCGACCTCTGGATGAATCCAGTCAGGCGGTGTTGACCCATGTGGCCACACTATGGGGTTTCACGGTGCGCCTGGAGAGGCAGGACGCCGACGGCCGGGTGACGCTGATCTCTGAACAGAAACGCGAGAAGCGGGCTAGCCAGGGTGGCGGGAATCCGTGAGCTTGCGTCTCTGGCTGAAATGCCGAAGGAAGCAGCATTGAACGCTGACTCAGGCGGTTTCTGACCCCACTTTCAAGGCTTGAAACCTCAGAGAATCAACCGCATCAAAAAATCAAACAAAGAACGCTTGAAGATCTCCGATAGGCAGTTTCTGGCCG
>CAZBKX010000298.1:0-1805 GCA_964492535.1 uncultured Rhodoferax sp.
CCAGCCGGGTGATGTTCGGATCCTTGCGGTCAGGTTCCTGCTGGTTCCTGGACTCCGTGCCATGGGCCAGCATGCGCTTCACCAGTGCCTCGGTCTCGCGCACCGACAGACCCTTCTTGGCCACCAGCGCGGCCACCTCGATCTGCTGGCGGGGAGCCACGAGCCCGAGCAGGGCGCGGGCGTGCCCCATCTCGATCTGGCGGTGCTCGACGAGCTGCTTCACTTCGTCGGCGAGCTCGAGCAACCGCAGGAGGTTGCTGACTGCCGCCCGTGACCGGCCGACCGCGTCGGCCGCCAGCTGGTGCGTCATGTCGAATTCGCGGATCAGGCGGTCGAGCGCCCGGGCCTCCTCCAGCGGATTCAGGTTCTCGCGCTGGATGTTCTCGATCAGCGACATCGCGACCGCTGCTTCGTCGGGCACGTGGCGGATGACGGCGGCGATCTCGTGCAGGCCGGCCATCTGCGCAGCGCGCCAGCGGCGCTCACCGGCGATGATCTCGTAGCGGACCGGCTCGCCCGAGCGCTGCCCCGCCAGCGGGCGGACGACGATCGGCTGCACCACGCCCTGCGCGCGGATCGAGTCCGCGAGCTCCTGCAGGCTCTCGGGGCGCATGTCGAGGCGCGGCTGGTACCGGCCGCGCTGGAGCAGGTCCACCGGGATCTTTGCCAATTCTTCGTCGAGCAGGCGCGGCGCGCGTGAGACGGCGCCCGCACCGGCGCCAGAGTCGGCCGGGGATGCGGGGGTGGTCCCGAGCAGGGCCTCGAGGCCACGGCCCAGGGAAGGTCGCTTGGTTGCCATAGTCGGTAAGTTTAGCGTCGTCAGTCGGCCGGCTGCCCGGCTGCGTGCTCGTCGGCGGGACGCGCGCCCAGATGGGCCTCTTCCTCGCGCCGGATCATCTCGCCCGCGAGTGCGAGATAGGCCAGCGCGCCGCGCGAATCCTTGTCGTGATACAGCGCGGCCTTACCGAAGCTCGGCGCCTCGGCGAGGCGCACGTTGCGCGGGATGACGGTGCGGAAGACCTTGTCGCCGAAGTGCAGCAGCAACTGGCCCGCCACCTCGTTCGACAGGTTGTTGCGCGGGTCGAACATGGTGCGCAGGATGCCTTCGAGCTCGAGGTCCGGATTCACGCTGCCGCGGATCTGTTCGATCGTGCCCATCAGCGCCGACAGTCCCTCGAGCGCGTAGTACTCGCACTGCATCGGCACGAGCACACTGTCTGCGGCAACGAGCGCATTGAGCGTCAGCAGGTTCAGCGCCGGCGGGCAGTCGATGATGATGACGTCGTAGAGATTGCGGACGGGCTTCAACGCATTGCGCAGGCGAACTTCGCGCCCGATCTTGCTCATCAGCTGGACTTCGGCCGCGACCAGATCCTGGTTGCCGGGCAGCACCGTGAAGCGCCCGGGCTCGACCGGCAGCAACGCCGCGGCAAGTTCACATTCACCGAGCAGCACGTCCGTCATCGAGTAGCGCAGGTTGCTCTTGTCCACGCCGCAACCCATCGTCGCGTTGCCCTGCGGGTCGCTGTCGATGAGCAGCACCTTGCGCTGCATTGCCGCCAGCGAGGCCGCCAGGTTCACGGCGGTCGTGGTCTTGCCGACCCCGCCTTTCTGGTTCGCAACTGCGATGACGCGCTTCATGGGTCGGCAAGCATACATTAGGAGAGGGCGCCCTCACCCCGACTGCGTCGACCCTCTGCCACCGCAGGTGGGCGAGGGCGCTTATCTCTCCCGCTTTGTGCGGGAGAAGGGCGGCTTACCTCTCCCGCTTTGTGCCGCAGAGGGAGGGCTTACCTCTCCCGCTT
>CAZBKX010000299.1:0-2570 GCA_964492535.1 uncultured Rhodoferax sp.
ATTCGGGGAACTTGGCACTGTCAAGTTAAACAGGACCTCCAGAATATTGGTTGTGCCGTAAAGATTACCCATAGCGAGTGGCCCCAAGGGATAGCCCAGTCCCAGTGTCACGGCTTTTTCCAGATCAGCTGGCGAGCAAATGCTTTGCTGGCAAATGTCTGAGGCAATGTTGACGATGGTCGAGACCACCCGTTGTGTCACAAAGCCAGCACTGTCCCGTATGACGCTCACCGCCTTGCCGTCCCTCGCCATCAGGGCGTGGGCGGCGCGGGTCATGTCGGGTCGGGTTGCAGGATTGGTGGCCAACACGCGCCTGCGGGTGGTGGCGTCGTCCACCAGCATGTCAATGCCAACTGTTCGTGCGGGGTCAAGCCGCTCAACCACCGCCACCGTGGTGATATCAAAACCCAGCGGCGCCACCAAGGACAGCGCCGAAGGCGAGGGGGATGCGCCGGTTTCAATTTTGGCGCCCAGGTGCTTGAGCAGTTGCAGTAATTCAGATTTGCGCGCGGCCCTCTGTGAGACCCACCCGGGTGGCATCTCGTCGACGGCAGGTGTGGGCGGCTCCGGGCTGACCTGCGCTGTTCCGGCCTCATAGCGGTAGAAGCCTTCGTCTACCTTCTTGCCGATCATGCCACCGGCAAGCCGCTGGGCCGTGATGACACTGGGCCGATAGCGGGGCTCCTCAAAATACTGGTGGTACACCGACTCCATCACGGGATGGGACACGTCCAGTCCAGTCAAGTCCATCAACTCAAATGGCCCGAGTTTGAATCCGATCTGGTCTTTCAAAATCCTGTCCACAGTAGCGAAGTCCGCCACCCCTTCGCTCACGATGCGCAAGGCCTCGGTGCCATAGCCCCGTCCGGCGTGGTTCGCGATAAAACCGGGCGTGTCTTGGGCTTGCACTGGCGTGTGCCCCATTTGCAGGGCGTAAGTCGCCAGGTCCGCGCAAACGCTGGGGTCTGTCTTCAGCCCTGCAATGACTTCAACCACTTTCATCAAGGGCACGGGGTTGAAGAAGTGAAAGCCGGCGAAGCGCTCAGGACGCTTGAGTCAGGCTGCGACCGATGTCACGGACAGGGACGATGTGTTGGTTGCCAATACGGTGCCGGTGCCAACCAATCCCTCCAGTTCAATGAACAAACTTGCCTTGACGTCCAAGCGCTCAACGACGGCCTCCACAATCAAATCGCACCCAGACAGCGCGCCAAGGGCGTCTACGCACTGAAAACGGGATTTGTACAGTTGCGTCTGGGCGTCGTCTAGTCGGCCTTTTTCGCACAGTTTGTCCCATTGCCCGAAGACAGTCTTTTGCGCCGCTTGAGCTGCCTCGAACTGGAGGTCAAACAGTAGAACGGTGCTTCCAGCTTGCGCAGCGATTTGCGCAATGCCGCAGCCCATGGCGCCTGCACCAACGATGCCAATGGTCAAATATTTTGGATTCATGCACAAGATTATGAACTTCGGCGACAAGGCAATCAGCCCCGGTCGCTCAGCCTTCAATGCCTCGCTCAAGCGGATGCTGAAGAGGACAAGGGCAGGGTGAATGACTCAACCAGATGTGTCTTTGTCAGGTGACAGGTGCTTGTCTGGTTTGACTGTGGGTGGCCAGCATGCTGACCGTGATTGCCAATAGCAGCCCTGCCAGTCCGGCCCAATGCAGGTTCGACATCTGCCCATGGAGGATTAACCAGCCGCCACCGGTGGCGCCTACGGCCTGTCCCGCATACATGGCCGAGGTGTTCAAGGCGATGGAGCCTGAGGTCAAGGCGGGTGCGATGCCGGACATCCTGGCCTGCTGCGCCGAATTGGCAGAGAAGCAACCCAAGGCCCAGGGAATCAACACCAGTGCGGTGAGTAAAAGGCTGGTTCCCAGAGGCCACAACAACAGGCTGAACGCTATGCTGCCCATCGCCACTAGCACGGTGCGGGCGGGACCCAAGCGCTCGATATTGCGTGTGACCCACAGATTGCCCAAAAATCCAAACGCGCCAAACGCGCCAAACCAGGCAAACATCAGGCTGAGCTGAGTTGGTGTGATGTCGAACGTGGCCTTGTAATAAGGCGCGAAATAAGAAAAAAGGACAAATTGCCCAGCCGAATACAAGGCCGTGACAAGCACGCAGAGCATCAAGGGCCTGGACTTGAGTGTTTCGCGCCATGTTGCCAGCGAAAAGGCGGGCGGTCTGACACCGCCCGGCATGGTACGCCAGATCCACAGTGCACCGAGCACGGACAACATTCCCACTAAACAGAATGCAAATCGCCAGCCCAGTGTTCCGCCCACCAAGGCGCCTAGCGGCATGCCCAGAACAGAGGCCAGGGACCAGCCCAAAAACACCAGGCTGATGGCCTTGGCTCGTTGGTGGGGAGATACCAAAAACGCAATGCACGCCGCTGCTTGCGGCGTGAAGATGGCCGGTGAAATCACGGTCAGAACCCGAACAGCCAGGAGTGAGCCAAAGGTGGGCATGGCCGCACTCAATACATGCAGCACACCGTACCAGAGCATCAGGGCAATTGCATTTGAAAGATATTGATTGACGAGGGGGAGAAATGATGTCCAC
>CAZBKX010000300.1:0-3079 GCA_964492535.1 uncultured Rhodoferax sp.
TATTGGGTGGACAGGTTATCGGCTCACGGATTCAGGAGAATGTTATAAATCTCTCTCAATCAGTCAGTGGCGATGACTTGGAGGTCATTGGCGCTCTTGGGGCCAATGGCCAGACGCCGCACAAACTTGAAGGTGCCCGTGGCATGGGCGCAGGCGCGCCCTGCTTCATCAAAGATGGTGCCTTCGGTAAAAGCCATGGTGGCGGTGCGGTGCATCAGCCGGCCCTTGCCCGTGAGAGGGCCCCGGGCAGGCTGCATGAAGCTGGTTTTCATCTCGATGGTGACCACACCCATGTCGGCCTGCACACTGCGCGCGGCCGTGGCCATGGTCACATCCAGCAGCGTCATCAAGGCCCCGCCATGCGTCACCGCAAAGGAGTTCAGGTGCTCAGCCAGCGGCGCGTAAGCCAACTCCGACAAACCACCTTCAAAGAGCTTGAGCTCAAAACCCAGGTGGGTCACAAACGGGATTTCAACGCCAAACCCCCCGCCCGGCAAATCTGTCATGCGCTTAACCGCCGGTGACCACACTCACACCGCCGTCCACCGCCAGCCACTGGCCAGTGATGTGCTTGCCAGCGTCTGAGGCGTACAGCAGGCACAAGCCCTTCAGATCTTCATCGTCGCCCAGACGCCCTAGCGGCGCGTGGGCAGCCAGCTTTTCCTCACCCATGGCGGCAAGCGTGCCCATGGTCATTTTGCTGGGGAAAAAGCCGGGGCAAATGGCGTTGACGGTGATGTTGTACTTGCCCCATTCCGCGCCCAGCGTGCGGGTGAAATTGATGACGGCCCCCTTGGAGGTGTTGTAGGCGATGGTGGTCATCTCGGGTGGGTTGCCGCCCAGGCCGGCAATGGAGGCCACGTTGATGATGCGGCCGCAGCGGCGCGCGATCATGCTCTTCTTGGCAATGATCTGGCTCAAAATGAAGTAGCCGCGCACGTTGAGGTTCATGACCTTGTCCCAGGCGTCGATGGGGTGGTCTTCCGCGGGCGCGCCCCAGGCGGCACCGGCGTTGTTGACCAGAATATCCACATCGCCCATGCGCTCCAGGGTTTCGTCGGCCAGACGCTTGATCTCGGACTCCTTGGCGCAATCGGCAGCAATCCAGCGGGCATCAATGCCGGCGGCCTGCAGCTCGGCCACGGCTTGCTCCAGGTCCTCGGCTTTGCGCGAGGTCACCATGATGCGGGCGCCAGCTTCGCCCAGGGCGTGCGCCATTTGCAAACCCAAGCCGCGCGAGCCGCCGGTCACGAGGGCAGTTTTACCGGTCAGGTCAAAAAGTTGTTGAATCGTGCGGGCCATGTTGTTTGTCTCCTGAATGCGTTCAAAGAAAAAAGAAGACGTGCGCCCCTTTTTGAATGGCCACGTCTGGTGAAAACTCATTGTGCAGGAGTTTGCAGAAATTGCGCTTGTGGCACTGTCTCACTGGCGATAGACCCCCCCACCCGGCCGTGGCTTCACGGGATGACTGGGCGGATTGCGCAACATCAAGTGCGTGCACTGGATTGCAGGACAAGATGGCCCTGCGCCATGGGCTTGCCGTGATTCAACTCAATTCCATCATCCTCTTCGCCGCAGGGCTGGTCATCATGGTCGCAGGGGCCGAGTTACTCCTGCGAAGTGCCACCCGGCTGGCGGCCCTGCTGGGCGTGAGCCCCATCGTGATTGGCTTGACCCTGGTGTCGGCAGGGACCACGGCCCCTGAGTTGGCGGTGGGTTTGGCCGCCGTGGCTGAAGGCAAGGGGCCTCTCGCTGTGGGCAATATCGCCGGCACCAATATATTCAACCTCCTGTTGATCCTGGGGCTCAGTGCCCTAATCCGGCCCCTACCCATCAGACTCAAAAGTATCAAGGTGGCAGTGCCGGTCATCATCGGCGCAACGTGTGCACTGGTTGTGATGGCCGTGGACGGGCTGCTCAGTCAGACCGAAGGCGCTCTTTTATTGATTGCAGCCGTTTTTTACACGCTGGCCCTGGTCCGCACCAGCCGACGGCAAAGTGTGGCCATCAAGCGAGAATTCGCCGACGAGTTCAGCATCAAAGCGTCTGTTCCCGTCGAGCCGGGAGCACCACGCACCCTGAATCTGGCTCTGCTGTTCGTCGGCTTGGGCGTGACCTTGCTGGGCGCAGATTTGCTGGTGGCCTGCGCGGTCACTATCGCGCGATCCAGCGGCGTGTCCGATGCTTTCATTGGTTTGACGATTGTGGCCATCGGGACATCGGTGCCCGAATTGGTCACCATGATGGTTGCCACTTACAAAGATGATCGGGATGTGGCCATTGGCAACCTGATCGGCAGCAGCACCTACAACATACTGGTCATCATGGGTCTGACCATGCTGGCGTCACCCCAGGGGATTGACGTCAGCAGCAACCACCTTTGGGTTGACTTGCCGCTGGCTACAGCCTATTATAAAGATGGTTCCCGAAAACAAGATACTTAATATCACTATTCTTTCCGTCATTTTGTTGGTTAAATGTTAAAAATGTCAAAAAAATATGCAACCCAAACAATACTTTATTCAAAAATTAACCAGCCTGATTGATCCAGCCCGTGAAACAAAAATTTTAGAGCTTGGTTGCGGGCAGGCCAAAAATATTATACCCATACTGCAAAAATTTCCTGCTGTCCAATATGTCGGCCTGGAACCGCAAAAAAAAGAATTTGAGCAGGCAAAAAATAACCTGACTGGTTTGGCCAATGCCCAAATTTATAACCAATTGGCCTATGAAATCCCAGGCGGGCGCAATAATTTTGATATCTGTTTTTCTTTGAGTGTATTAGAGCATGTGAAAGACTTAGGAAAATTTTTAGCGGCGAGCGTCGAGGCGGTGAAGCCGGGCGGTCTGATTATTCATAGATATGATTTGGGCCACGCGCTTTATCACAGTTCAATCAAAGAAAAACTGCAAATATTTTTAGGCCGGCACTTTAAAACAATATTACCTGAAAAAAAATTCATCGGCTATGTTGATGAAAACCTTATTTGCCGAATTATGGAAAAAAATGGGGCGCTAATCAAAGAAATAACCTATCACCAAATGCCTGGCCACAAAGCTTTTTTGAAAATTTTTAATG
>CAZBKX010000301.1:0-2040 GCA_964492535.1 uncultured Rhodoferax sp.
TATCCAATCAGTTCGCGGATTTGCTCGACAGTGCGATTGTGTGCAACCAGTTCGTCCGGGGTGGGCATGTCTATTCCGTATACATTGGGAAAACGAACAGGAGGGGCAGCACTGGCCATGTAGACCTTTCGGGCGCCCGCGTCGCGAGCCATCTGAACGATCTCACGGCTGGTGGTTCCGCGCACAATCGAGTCGTCGACCAGAAGCACATTGCGGCCCTTGAACTCACTGGCAATCACATTGAGTTTTTGACGTACTGATTTTTTTCTGACTGACTGGCCGGGCATGATGAATGTGCGTCCGACATATCGGTTTTTCACAAAGCCTTCACGGTAGGGTAAGCCAAGCAACTGGGCCAATTGCGCTGCACTTGGACGGCTCGATTCCGGGATGGGGATGACCACATCAATCTCGTTAGGCGGAACCGTCGAAATCACCCTCTTGGCCAAAGACTCACCCAAATTTAGGCGAGCTTGATAAACCGAGATTCCATCCATGACGGAGTCAGGACGAGCAAGGTAAACATATTCGAAGATACAGGGGTTCAACACCGCATTGTCAGCACACTGCTGCGCGTGCGCATTGCCATTAAGATCAATAAATACAGCCTCGCCCGGCGCGATATTACGATCAAATTTGTGAGATGTGCCCTCAAGCGCCACTGATTCACTGGCCACCATCACGGTGTTGTCCTCGCTACGCCCCATGCAAAGCGGGCGAATACCAAAGGGATCGCGAAAGGCCAGCACACCATGGCCGGCAATCATGGCAATGACCGCGTAAGAACCTTTGATCCGCTGATGGACCCGACGCACAGCCTCAAACAGGTCGCGGGGTTGCAACGGCAGGCCACGTGTTGTCTCGCCAATTTCATGGGCCAACACATTCAACAGCACTTCGGAATCACTCTCGGTATTGATATGCCGATGATCCGTGCTGAACAACTCCACCTTCAAGGCATGGGCGTTGGTCAGGTTACCGTTGTGAACCAGCACGATTCCGAATGGCGCATTCACATAAAACGGTTGCGCCTCTTCCTCGCTATAGGCATTGCCTGCCGTCGGATAGCGCACTTGGCCCAAACCGCAATCCCCCGGGAGTGAGCGCATGTTCCGCGTGCGAAATACATCACGCACCATGCCTTTGGCTTTTTGCATGAAGAACTTGCGTTCTTGCTGGGTAACGATGCCAGCGGCATCCTGGCCCCGATGTTGCAAAAGTAGCAGAGCATCATAAATAAGTTGATTAACAGGTGCGTTGCTGACAACGCCTACGATTCCACACATACTTTTTCCGATCTCATGAAGGCAAATGCCTTCCAAATTCTTCAGGCAACACCGATTGCACCCCCCTGAGCAAGGCGAGGCTAGCGCCTACGCCAACCGACTCAACCCACAACGGACTGGCTTTGAATGGTGTCATGCTCAGCACGACAGTTGCCGCCAACAACACGGCAACACCCCTCAGCAAACCAAATATCGCGCCAAGCGCACGGTCTACCGGCTGGAGACCCACAGCCGCAAACAAACGTTGAATACGTCTGGCCAACCAGCTTCCAACGAACACCACCAAAACGAAAACAACGATGAATCCGGTCGCATACCGGACCATTTCTCTGGACCCGGCCATAGGCAACAGTCGGGCTATGTCCAGCGCAAACCATTGCGCAAGAAAAAATGCTGCGAACCAGTTCGCAGCCGACAGTACCTCAAAAACAAGCCCCCGCCACGCGCCCAACAGGAAGGACAGGACCAACACCCCTCCAAAAATCCAATCTACAAGCGCGATCGACATGGTTACAGGCTGCACTGATGTCAAAGTGTCAGGACAGCTGCAGGCAAGTCGAGTTTCTTGATCTTTTCTGCCGCCGAGTCCGCCTCGGCCTTGGTGTCGAAAGGTCCAACCCGAACCCGAACACGGGGCCCATCCTTGGTCTCTGCCACGTGGGTATAGGTTTTCAGTCCAGCCCTCTCCATCTTCAAACGAACTTCTCGCGCTCGCACGGCGTCGGCAAAAGCGCCAACTTGGACTACGTATCTG
>CAZBKX010000302.1:0-6414 GCA_964492535.1 uncultured Rhodoferax sp.
GCTCACTGCTCCCGCTTCTACCGGTGGTGAGCCAGCTCAGGTTTGTAGCCCAAGCTCGTTGAAATCTCAAGAGCGGTTGCGCGGAGTTTTGGTAACCACTCAGCATCCAGTCGCTCAGCCGGTGCAGAAATCGACAAGCCCGCAACCAGCGTGCCTTGATCATCAAAAACACCAGCCGCCATGCACCGCACGCCCAGCTCCAGCTCTTCGTTGTCATGCGCATGGCCCCATTGGCGCACCTTGGTCAGCTCCCGTTCCAGCGCTGGTAGCTGCGTAAAGCTGTTTTTGGTGTGACCACTCAAGCCAGTGCGAGTGGCATACGCCCGGACCCGCTGCGGATCATCTGCAGCCAGAAACAGTTTCCCCACCGACGTCAAATGCAGTGGCGCATGGCCCCCAATCGCGCGCACCACCTGCATCCCCGAACGCTCGCTGTAGGCCCGCTCAATATAGACAATCTCGTCACCCTGGCGCATGCTCAGGTTGACGGGTTGTTGTATGAGCTTGTGCAACTCCCGCATGGGAACCAACGCCGCATCGCGCACATTCAGGCGGTTCTTTACCAGGTTCCCCAGCTCAAGCAGTCGCATCCCCAGCCGGTAGCTGCCTGGTTGAGAGCGGTCCACAAACCGTCCCGTAGTCAAATCGTTCAGGAGCCGGTGCGCGGTGGATGGGTGAAGGCTCGCCTTCTCGGCAATCTCTTTCAAGGTCATAGCCTCCTCCTTTGAGGCCAAAACGTTCATCAGGGTGAACATGCGTTCAATGACTTGCACCGTGGGTGTTGATGTGCTGCTTGAATCCAGTGCTCGCATGAATGCTCCTTGTCTGCGTAGCACCCATTTTATCTTGTGAAATCTGCAGGGCTAGTCTGAGTCTGGGTCGCTGGCGGGTTCGTCTTCAACCCAGACACCCGCCACAAGAAGCTCCCACGGCCTGAATCTGGTCTTGTAATTCATCTTCTGGCTATCCTTGATCCAATAGCCTAAATACACATGCGGCAGCCTCAATGATTTGGCCTGCGAAATATGCCACAGAACACTGTATGTCCCAAAGCTGTTGTTTTTCTCTGGCTCATAAAAAGTGTAAACCGCTGACAGCCCATCATCGAGAACGTCAAGAATGGAAACCATCTTCAACTCCCCCGGCTCCCCGTCAGGCAAAGTTTCCCTAAACTCGATCAAGCGCGAATTTACCCGGCTTTGCAGAAGAAACTGCATGTACTGGTCCACGCTGTCCTGGTCCATACCGCCGCCCGCATGCCGCCCAGACTGGTAACGCAAATACAAGTCGTAATGCTCCTGAACAAAACACAGGCTCAAAATCCGCACCTTCAGCGTTGAGTGTTGTGACCAGGCCCGCCGCTGGCTTCTGTCAGCACGAAAGTCATTCGCCCGAACCCGCAGCGGCATACACGCATGGCATCCATCGCAATACGGCCGGTAAGTAAACATGCCACTGCGACGAAAACCTTTGCTCACCAACTCGGAGTAAGTGGCGCTAGTTATCAAATGGCTCGGCGTCGCCACTTGTGACCTGGCTTGCCGGTCGGGCAAATAGCTGCAAGGGTAGGGCGCAGTCGCATAAAACTGCAGTGTTTGCAAAGGTAATTCTTGAAAATGAGTCACGTTGAAGCTGGCCCCGGATCCAATACACCTTGCCAATATACAGCGCTGAATTGCCACACCGGCGGCGCCTCCGTGAGCCCTGCGCTCAATCCCCGTATGAACTGCTCACGCGTCATCTCACGCGCCCCCAACGAAGCCAAATGCCGCGTGTTTTGCTGGCAGTCAATTTGTGCAATTTCGTGGTGCCTGCAAAAACCAACCAAGGCTGCGAGCGCAATTTTTGAAGCGTCACTCTCATTGCTGAACATCGACTCCCCAAAAACCGCGCCACCCATGGAGACGCAATACAGCCCGCCTGACAACTTCCCGTCAATCCAGGTCTCCACGCTGTGCGCCAAGCCAGCCTGGTGCAAGCTGCAATACGCCTCAATCATTTCCGGCAAGATCCACGTCCCTGCCTGACCGTCCCGCGGGCTTGTGGCGCACGACTCAATCACCCGCCTGAACGAGCTATCCATGCGAACCTCACAGCCCGGTGTTTTTCCAAATCGCTGCAGTGTTTTTTTGAAAGACGGGTGAAGCTTGAAGTCCGCCACCTTCAGCACCATCCTCGGGTTGGGGCTCCACCAAAGAATGGGCTGCCCGTCGCTGTACCACGGGAAAATTCCGGCGCTGTAGGCCCTACGCAATGTGTCTACATCCAGCGCGCCACCCGCCGCCAGCAATCCAGGGGCAGGGGAGTTTTCATCCCATGCCTCACCGGGGTTTGGAAAGCTTTCACCCGGCACCAGCCAGGTCAGGGGGGCGCGTTGAGTTGACATCGTTGCACTGTATCTCATGCTTGCTCGCCATGCAGCAGGCTAACTTAAGTGCCTGGCTTGCAATTAATCAACTCATAAACTGCGCTTTGGGCCAGAAATCGGTTTTTGACCCGTTACAATACAGACCAGTCGGGGCGTAGCGCAGCCTGGTAGCGCATCTGGTTTGGGACCAGAGGGTCGAAGGTTCGAATCCTTTCGCCCCGACCACAATTTCTCGCGATCTCTGCCCGTAGCTCAGTTGGATAGAGCAACAGCCTTCTAAGCTGTGGGTCGGGGGTTCGATCCCCTCCGGGTAGACCAAAAACAGTAGCTTCCTTGCTATCAATTTAGGATAGTCTCCGCGTCTTGCGGTGATCGTTTCCGCAACCCAAGCCGGTTTCATCGTGTCGGATTCACCTTCTGCCCCGCTCGGCGGTACACATCGGCCGTGATTCGCTCCCCCGCATGGCCCAGCAATTTTGATGCGGCCGAAAGGTCGTCGATGTCGCTTGCGGCCTTGGCCCGAATGTCCCTGAACTGAAACTGCTTGATTAGTCCGGACAACTTGGGGTCGGTTTGCGCTGCTGTGGGCGCTGCCCGTGCATCATCGAACCGGTTGCGCAGCATGGTGTATGAGAGGGGCTGGCCGTTCGTTCGGCATAGCCGAAATGCAAAAACTCAGGGTTTGCCGACCGGTGCGCCGGGTCAGGTGGTCGATCAAGGTGCCTGACTGCGAGCGTGCGCCGTCCACGGTGAGCGCTATCCGCAGAAACTTGCCGGTTTTGCCCTGCTTGAGCATCAGCGTGTCCTGGTCAATGTCACTCAGGCGCATTTTCAAGACATTGGCTGTACGCTGGCCAGCGAGTTAGGCCAATTGCATGGCCGCCTTCAACTCGAGGCCTGCAGGGGTTTGCACGGCTTTCCACACGGATTCATCGGCGTAAAAGTCGCGCCCTGCCTCGGTGTTCTTGCGCACGCCTCGCGCCGGGTTTTCCCGGTCGGTGTAACCCCGCTCGCGTGCCATGTTCCAGACGTGGCTCAACAGGCTGATTTCCCGGTTGGCTGATACCTTTGCGGTGCGCCTGTCGCGGTATCGGGCGATGGGCTGGGGCGTCATGGCCGCCAGCGGCGCGCTATCAAATATCGGGCGCAGGTTCTCACCCTGGGTGCGCAGGGCCTTGGTGGTCAACACGTCTTTGATGTCGCGGTCAAACACGGCCGCCATGGTGCCAGTCGGGGCCGGTAACCGCCAGACGATTCAGCCCTGCTTTGCAGAGCGAGCTGAGTAGTTACGATTAGTTAGGCTTTATAGAGCTGGAGATTAGTCGTGGCTGTTGCACTGGAGTTGCCTGATGATTTGGTGGAGGGCGCCACGCGCCAGGCCACTGAGGAACATCGCTCGGTGTCGCAGCAGATGGCGTACTGCGCTTGGGTCAGGAAGGCGGTGTTGGAGAATCCGGAGATGCCTTTGGACATGATTCGAGCCCAGGTTCAAGAGACACTGCTTTCCCGCGAAATAGCGCCATTTGATTGGACCCTCTCCAGTCCATAGCCTGCAGCCCGACTATCTGTTTTCGATAGCACCCAAGTCAAAAAAACCGCCGGCTGGCGGCTTGAAAGGCTTGTTTTTTCCCCTGCGTCCATGTTTTGTAACGCAAGCACGCAATAATTGCTGCAAAACCTCAAGGAGTTGGGTCATGCGGATATTTGGAGTGGTGAGTGTGTTGATTGCCTTGGTCGTGGTGGGCCTGCTGGCCAAAACGCAGCTGACAGGGGCGCCGCCCAGTGTGGCGGGCGTGCCCGGGGCGCAGCCGGTACCCGGTGCCTCCCCGCAGGTGCAATCGCAGCAGATGCAGGCCCAGGTCAAAGCGGCTATGGATGCCGCCATGCAACAAAAACGGCCTGAGCCTGACGACAAATGAGCGCTTTGATCTCGCTTGCCAAGCGCTCGGCTCACACCCTGACGCGCCGGTGTTGGCCCGGCTTGCTGGCGCTGGCCATGGCTGGCGACGCCCTGGCGGCGCTGGGGCAGGCGCCGTTTTCTGGCGTTCCGGCCGCGGCCACGTCAATTCCCGCCACGGCCACCGGGGCTGCAGCGCCCAAGCCCCGGCTGCTGGCGTCAGGCAGCGCGACCCCGTCAGCGGCCTACACGGTGCATGAAGTCCAGCTTGAAACCGGCACGCTGGTGCGTGAATTTGCCGGCGCCTCGGGCCAGGTGTTCGCCCTGACCTGGCGTGGCCCGGTGTTGCTGGATTTGAGCCAGTGGCTGGGCGGCTATTTCGAGGCGTTCAGGTTGGAGACAGACCAGCAGCGCCTGGCAGGGCGCCGGGGTGCCCCCGTCAACCTGGTGCAGTCGGAGTTGGTGGTGCGCTCGAACGGACGCGTGCGCAATTTCTTTGGCCACGCCTATGTGCCGGCGTTGGTACCCCCTGCCGTCAATATCAATGAGGTGCTTCAAGATGTGCCCCGGTAAGCCTTCCTGGCCCCTGGTTCGTGCCGCTGCGCTGGCCGTTTTTATCACCACTGTCATGAGCGCCTGCGGGGGCGGGGGCAGCACCGAGGCCACCACCCTCACCACCCCCACGCAGCCTGCGCCCGTGCTGTTGGCCAATGTGCTGCCGGTGACGGTGGATGCCGGGCCGCCGCAGTCGGGCTACAACGTCAACCGGCTGTACGCCAGTGTCACCCTGTGCCGCCCCGGTGACCCGACGCAGTGCAGGACTATCCCGCATGTGTTGGTGGACACGGGCTCCACGGGCCTGCGTCTGTTGGCCAGTGCGCTCGGTCCGAGCCTGAACCTGACCCCCGTACGTGGTGCCAGTGGCTTGCCGCTGCTGAACTGTGCCCAGTTTGTGGACAACACCTTCACTTGGGGCCCGGTGGTGGCGGCTGATGTAGTGCTGGGTGGCAAAACAGCGCGCAATGTGCCGATGCAACTCGCGGGCAGCCCTGTGTTTGACCCCTTGTCTGGCGCCTGTTCGTCAGGCACCGAAATGAACACAGCGGCCACGTTGGGGGCCAATGGCATTTTGGGGTTGGGCTTGTTCAAGGAGGATTGCGGCACAGGCTGCGCGTCGGTCACGGGCAACGGGTTTTATTACACCTGTACCGATGCCGCTTGCACGGCAACGCAGCCCATTCGGGCCAGCCTGGCCCAGCAGGTGAAGCAGCCAGTAACCTTGTTTGAAAACGATAACAACGGGCTGATCGTCCACTTGCCGGCGGCGAGCCCGGGGGGGGCGGCCAGCATGAAGGGGTCAGTGATTTTTGGCATCGCAACCCAGGCCAATAACCAGTTGGGCACTGAGGCGCTGCTGACAACAGACTCGCTGGGTTACATCACCACGGTGTTGTCGGGCCGCAGCTTGAACAGCAGCTTTCTTGATACCGGCTCCAACGCGCTGTTTTTTGATTCGGGCAGCATTGCACAGTGCGGTGTGCGGGCTTCCGGGTTTTACTGCCCGCCGGTGCCCGAGGCGTTGGTGGCCACCAATGTCGGGGTCAATGGAGCCCGGGTGCCTGTGCCTTATGCAGTGGACAATGCGGTGACTCTGTTTGCCAGTTACCCGTTTGCGGTGCTGCCGGGGTTGTGGCCGCCACGGCCACAGATGAACAAGTGGCCGCGTTACAAGCCCTGCACGACGACCTGGAGGCCGCCGCCCAGGCAGGCATGGCTGGGCACGACCGGTTTTTTGAAATCAACGAGCAGTTTCACACCCAACTGCTGGTCATTGCCAACAACCGCTGGCGCGACCAGATGGTGGCCGACCTGCGCAAGGTCATGAAGCTCAACCGGCACAACTCCCTGCTGAAATCTGGCCGCATCGAACAATCCCTTCAAGAGCACCGCTGCGTGATGGACGCCATTGCGGCCCGCGACGTCGCCCTGGCGGTACAGCGCATGCTGGAGCATTTCAAGAGTGGCCTGCAAGCCGCCAACACCGCCGCGCCTCAAAAAGCGTAAAAAGGCCCCGTGCCCAGGCTGGAAGGCTGCGCCTGAATGCCCACAAACACCCGGCGCCCGTAAAAGAAAGGCAAGCCCCAATCAA
>CAZBKX010000303.1:0-8200 GCA_964492535.1 uncultured Rhodoferax sp.
GTGGCCTGGGCCGGCAAGCGCACCTTGAACAGAGCGTCAACGCCTGCCCCAATATTGAAGACGCCTTTGAGCTGCGTCTGCTCGTCAAAAAATGCCTGAGGGGGCGCCCACACCACGGCATGGTCAGCTAAGGGCGCGCCCGGTTGCCAGGCGGTGACCCGGGCGCCGGGCAGTGCGGCGCTGAGGCCGGCCAGCCACGGCTCGGCTTTGGTGTCGGTACAACAGAAGGTGATGTTCAACATTCAGGCCACCAATTTAAGCAACTCGGCCCCCTCGGTCACCTGGTCACCGGGTGCATAAAGCAGCTCGGCCACCACGCCGTCCATGGGGGCGGCAATGGTGTGCTCCATCTTCATGGCGTCCATCACCGCCAGCACCTGCCCCCGTTGGACCTTGTCGCCGACCTTGACGGCAAACGACACCACCTTGCCCGGCATCGGGGCCGTAAGGCGGCCGCCCTCCACCTGGGCGTCACCGGCGTGGGCCAGGGCGTCAACAGCTACTATTTGAGTAGCACCTAGCGCAGTAAATACGCCGGCCACAACCCCATTTGTATAGATATTAACGATTTGACGGCTCTCACCCAGTTGCACATCGATACCCTGGTGGGCGGGCTTGAAGGCAAAAGTCGCCACCTCGCCCGCGATCTGAAGTTGCAGCGCGCCATCGTGCAGGGTGGTGAGAAACACCACCTGCACCTCGCCCTTGAACTCGAAGTCAAACCGGCGCGAACTCGGGCCGTGCGAACGCCAGCCGTCTTGTCTTGCCCAGGGGTCCAGCCACACAGCCTGGGTTGCCACTTGCGCCTCCTGGGCTTTTTCCTGCAGCAGGGTGTGGGCCACGGCGCCGGCTGCGGCCAGGCGCAAACCGACTTTTTCCTGCTTGAACAGCACGGCTTCTTCACGCGGGATCAGGGCCGTATCCAAGTCCGCTTGCGCAAAGGAGCGGCTTTGCACCACGTTGCGCAAAAACTGCACGTTCGTGTTCAGGCCCACGATGTGGGTCTGAGCCAGCGCCGTGTCCAGGCGGGACAGCGCCTGCTCGCGGGTGTCGCCATGCACGATGAGCTTGGCCACCATGGAGTCGTAAAACGGCGAAATCACGTCGCCCTGGCGCACGCCGGAGTCCACCCGCACGCCTGCGGGATTGCGCTCAAACGTCACGCAATCAGGCAGGCCATACACATGAAGCGTGCCGGTGGCGGGCAAAAAGTTGTTGTCCGGGCTCTCGGCACAAATGCGGGCCTCGATGGCGTGGCCGGTGATCTTGAGCTGGTCTTGCCGCAAAGGCAGTGGCTCGCCACTGGCCACACGCAGTTGCCACTCCACCAGGTCTTGCCCGGTGATGGCTTCGGTCACCGGATGCTCCACCTGCAGGCGAGTGTTCATCTCCATGAAGAAAAAGGTCATCGCGCCGTCGGGCTTTTGCTCCACGATGAACTCCACCGTGCCCGCGCCCAGGTAGTTCACGGCGCGGGCTGCAGCCACTGCGGCCTCGCCCATCTCCCGGCGAAACTCCGGCGTCATGCCCGGCGCGGGCGCTTCTTCCAGCACCTTCTGGTGGCGCCGCTGCACCGAGCAGTCACGCTCAAACAGGTACACGTAGTTGCCTTGGGTGTCGCCGAACACCTGAATCTCGATGTGGCGTGGGCGCTGCACATACTTTTCGATCAGCACCGCGTCGTCGCCAAAGCTGTTGATGGCCTCGCGCTTGCAACTGGCCAGAGCCGCTGCAAAATCTTCTGACTTGTCCACCGCGCGCATGCCCTTGCCGCCGCCGCCCGCGCTGGCCTTGATCAAGACCGGGTAACCAATGCTGTCAGCCTCGCGCTGCAACAGGGCGGGGTCCTGGTCCTCGCCGTGGTAGCCGGGCACCAGCGGCACGCCGGCCAGGTTCATCAGCCGCTTGGACTCGGCCTTGAGACCCATGGCCTGGATGCTCGAAGGGCCCGGGCCAATGAACACCAGCCCGGCGTCCGCGCAGGCCTGGGCAAACTCGACGTTCTCGCTCAGGAAGCCATAACCGGGGTGCACCGCCTGGGCGCCGGTGGCCCGGGCTGCGGCAATGATTTTTTCCCAGCGCAGGTAACTGTCCTTGGGGGCGCTGCCGCCAATGAACACCGACTCATCGCAGCTGCTCACGTGCTTGGCGTTGGCGTCGGCGTCGGAATACACCGCCACGGTTTTGATGGCCAGGCGACGGGCGGTTGCGGCCACGCGGCAGGCGATTTCGCCGCGGTTCGCAATGAGGATTTTGTTGAACATGCTTGTCTCCGTCAGGGTGAAATCAGTGGTAAGTCAATTGGAATCCAGTCCCAATCAAGGCCAAATGGGTGTGCGCTATGGCAGAAGGTGATGGCACGCATAGCGTCGTGAAGTGCATTGCGCACTTCGTGACGTTTGGCTGCGACGACGAATAACGCCGTTTGAATTTCACTTCGCAGGTCTTGCATGTTGATTAATCATTGATCCAGACCACTTGATCATCTACCGCGTAAAGCTTGCACGGTTTATCTTTGGCGTGTTTATTGCAATTGGCCAATGCACGTTGCAAGGAATCATCGCCCATCTCCGCCCAGCCCCAAGCCCCCCGCCCGAAAGTGCAAAAGCGCGTGGATACTGCTTGGTCAAAAAAGCCTTGTAGCCGTCGCGACCTGTGGCCTTCATATGTGGAAGCTTGTCGTCCTCGGTCAAGGCGGCAAAACCTGAGGCAGGAGGCACTGAAATTCTTGGTGCCACGCCCAAGTCTGGGTAAACCATGTCGGTGGGTAATCCGGTCAGACGCATGAAGGCCTCCACTCGGGGCTGCCAAATGGTCTCGCCAGCGCGGCTGCCAAACATCGCATGGGCATCGCTGCCGAACTGGCCGAAACTCACCAACTCGGCCTGGCCACCGGCCGCCAGGTAGTTCTCATGAAGCGCCTGAAAAACGCGTACGGGAAAGTAGCTGTCGTTGTCGCCATAAAACCAAATCGACGGTGCCTTCGCTTTCTTTGCGTAGCCGGAACCGGCGCGCGCCAGGCCTGCCTCCCAACCAGCACAGTCCACTTGGCGTAAACCGCCAGCAAAATTGACCAAGCCGCGCACGCCGGGATAGCCCAGCGCGCCAAAAGCCAGCGTGGTCCAACCACCGTGTGATTGTCCGGCCACCAAAATTTGGGTCTTGTCAGCCCAGCCAAGCGTTGTCACATGATCCAGCACAGCTTTGACGTCTTCGGCTTGAACTTCGCCATTGCTTTCGACATTGCAGCCCCCACCGATATAGCTTCCTTCCGATTTGGAAAACCCCTGTCGCATTGGAACCAGCACAGCGTAACCACGCTGCAAGAAAAAACGGGCAGCGGCGCTTGGGCGGTAGCGCGCCTGAAAACGTGGATTACCAGGCGCCTTGCCGTGGTTGATGACCACCAGGGGAAACGGTCCGTCGCCGGGCGGCATATAGACAGTGGTTTCCAGCAGACTGGTGAACAGAGCGCCTTTTTTGAGCAGCATCAGCACTTGCTCGCGCAGGCTGACGTTGAGCTCTTGCGCGACAGCCTGGGCACAGGCCAGCAGCAATGTCAGCACGAAAACGCAACATGCCACGAACCGAGACTGGGACTGGGAGTGGATCAATGCGGCCATGTTTTCAAGCCTCTCAGGGTTTCCATCACATCAAAATCTGCATCCCGGTGCAGCAAGGTATGGTCGTGGGTGATGCAGTAGCTCGCTAGCAGCACGTCGATGGGGCTGCGGATGGTGAAGCCACGAGCACACAAGGCCCGGTAGTGCTGCGCGGCCAGCAACGCGTTGTCCACGCCGCCAATCTCGACCGAAGGTAATTCCAGCAAAAAGTCGTACGCCGTTTGAAAAGCGCGGTCTTGTCGAAACCCACGGAGTACCTCGTAGAGCACCAGATCAGCGACAAGCACTTCAATCTCTGGTTGCACCAGCCAAGCCGCGAGCTGCTGGGTGTGCGCGTTGGAATCACCACGAAAAAAATCAATCCAGACGCTGGAGTCGACCAGGATCATGCCGTTTTATCCGGGTCGGTCGGGTACGGGGCCGCAGGCTCTTGGACCCTGGTCGGCTGGGCTGGTATGGGTGGCTGCATCAGGAAAAGGGGGTCGATCTCACCCTCAAAAGGCAAGCCTGCTGCCTGCGCCTGCACCTTGGCCATTTGTTCGGCTCGGTACGCAGCCCAGGCCGCCGGATCATCACCAAGCCACGTCAACTTGCCGCGCATCGCCAGCAGTCCGGCATAGACCTTGCGCCGCTTGAGCATCCGCAAGCCTTCCTCCACCGCCTCGCGCTTGGTCTTGAAGCCACCCAAGGCCATCACGTCGGCCATGAGTTTGTCGTCAATCACGATATTGGTTCGCATGATCAAATCCTTTGATGTGTATGAATCCCACAAATCATACACATCACATGCGGAACACGCCAAACTGCGTATCGGGAATCGGGGCGTTGGTACTGGCGCTCAGGCCCAGCGCCAGCACGGGGCGGGTGTCGGCGGGGTCAATGATGCCGTCATCCCACAGGCGGGCGGTGGCGAAGTAAGGGTGGCCCTGCTCCTCGTACTGGCGACGAATCGGGGCTTTGAAGGCTTCTTCTTCCTCCATGCTCCAGGTGCCGCCTTTGGCCTCCATGCCGTCGCGCTTCACCGTGGCCAGCACGCTGGCCGCCTGCTCGCCACCCATGACCGAGATGCGGGCGTTGGGCCACATCCACAAAAAGCGGGGGCTGTAGGCGCGACCGCACATGCCGTAGTTGCCCGCGCCAAAGCTGCCGCCAATGATGATGGTGAATTTGGGCACCGCTGCGGTGGCCACGGCGGTGACCATCTTGGCGCCATTGCGGGCAATGCCTTCGTTCTCGTACTTGCGCCCGACCATGAAGCCGGTGATGTTTTGCAAGAAGATCAACGGAATCTTGCGCTGGCAGCACAGCTCAATGAAGTGCGCGCCCTTCAAGGCCGACTCGCTGAACAAAATACCGTTGTTGGCAATGATGCCCACCGGCATGCCTTCAATATGCGCAAAGCCAGTGACCAGCGTGGTGCCATACCGCGGCTTGAACTCATGCAACTCGGAGCCGTCCACGATGCGGGCAATGATCTCGCGCACGTCAAAGGGCTTGCGGGTGTCGGTGGGAATCACGCCATACAACTCGTGGGAGTCAAATTTAGGAGCTACTGAGGCAATAAACGCGCCGGCCAGCCCCTTCTTTTGATTCAAATGTGACACTGCCTGGCGTGCCAGCGCCAGCGCATGCAAGTCGTTGTGCGCCAGGTGATCGGCCACGCCTGACAGGCGCGTGTGCACATCGCCCCCGCCCAGGTCTTCAGCAGTCACCACCTCGCCGGTGGCGGCCTTGACGAGCGGTGGGCCACCCAAGAAGATGGTGCCCTGGTTATTGACAATAATGGCCTCGTCGCTCATGGCGGGCACGTAGGCGCCGCCTGCCGTGCAGCTGCCCATGACCACCGCAATTTGCGAAATGCCCTGCGCGCTCATGTTCGCCTGGTTGAAGAAGATGCGCCCGAAGTGCTCGCGGTCCGCAAACACCTCGTCCTGGTTGGGCAGATTGGCCCCGCCCGAGTCGACCAGGTAAATGCAGGTCAGGCGGTTTTGCTGCGCAATCTCCTGCGCACGCAGGTGCTTCTTGACCGTCATGGGGTAATAGGTGCCGCCTTTGACCGTGGCGTCGTTGCACACAATCATGCAGTCCACGCCTTCGATGCGGCCAATGCCGGCAATCAGGCCGGCCTGCGGGGCGCTGTCGGTGCCGTCACGGTCCGGGTACAGGCCCAGGGCCGCCAGCGGCGACAGCTCCAGAAACGGGGTACCGGGGTCCAGCAGCATTTGCACGCGTTCCCGCGGCAGCAGTTTGCCGCGCGCGGTGTGCTTGGCGCGGGCCGCCTCGCCGCCGCCCAAAGAGGCTTTGGCGAGTTGGGCGTTCAGGTCGTCCACCAGGGCGCGCATGGCGCGGGCGTTGGCCTGGAAATCCGCTGAGCGGGCGTTGAGTTTTGTCTCCAGCACGGGCATGGGGTTCTTTCTGTCAATGAGCCAAGGGGCGGACCATCGCGATTGTGGTCCCCGCAGCATAGAAGCACAACGGGGATAACACGCGTCATATGGGTTGCAAATCGTGCCATCATGCGGGCAACCCGGATGCCACCCCTAGCCCTACCCATGCACCCCGCTCCCATGCCCCCTGCTCTCACGCCTGTTGCTTTTGTCCATGCCATCGTCACGGCATTCGAGCGCCGGGGTTTGAACCCTGCGCGCGCCTTGGCGGTGGCACACATTGCGCCGCAACTCCTGACTGATCCTGCAGGGCGCATCACGGCAGCACAGATGGAACGCATCTCCGGCGCGGCCATGCAAGAGTTGGACGACGAAGGCCTGGGCTGGTTCAGCCGCCGCCTGCCCAGGGGCAGCTACGGCATGCTGGCCCGCGCCTCGATCAGCGCGCCCAGCCTGGGCGTGGCCCTGCAGCGCTGGTGCCGCCACCACGGGCTGATCACGGACGACGTCCATCTGGCGCTTGGGATAACCGGCACCACGGCCACCCTCTCGATCACGGAGCACCGTGACTTGGGCACCCTGCGCGAGTTTTGCCTGGTCTCGGTGTTGCGCAATGTCCATGGCGTGGCCTGCTGGTTGATTGACTCGCGCATTCCCTTGCAGGGCGCACAATTTCCGTTTGCGGCGCCCGCGCACCACGAGGTGTATGGCGTGCTGTTCCCCGGCCCCACCGTGTTTGAGGCCGGGCCCGCGAGCATCCGCTTTGATGCCCGCTACCTGGCCCTGCCACTGCGCCGCGACGAGGCCGCCCTGCAGCTGATGCTGCAACGCGCCCTGCCCCTGACCGTGCTGCCCTACCGGCGGGACCGCCTGCTGGTGCAGCGCGTGCGCCAGGCCCTGGGCGCCCAGCCCCTGCTTGCCCACAGCGCCCAGAGCCTCGCCAGCTTGTTGAACGTCTCGCCGCGCACGCTGCACCGCCAACTCAAGGAGGAAGGCGCCTCCCTGCAAGCCCTGAAAGACGAGGTGCGCCAGAAACGTGCGCGTGATTTGCTGCTGCGTACCGCCCGCCCGGTCAAACAGGTGGCGCAGGCGGCCGGCTTTCAGAACGAAAAAAGCTTCATCCGCGCCTTTGGCCACTGGACGGGGCAAACCCCCACCGAGTTTCGGCGCCAGGGCCAGTCCCTGCCTTGATGGGGCTGGGCATGCCTAGCACAACTTCATGCCAGATGAGTCCCTGGATTTTGTGGATAACTTTGTGCAGCAACCCCGGAACAAGCCCGGCAAAGCCTTATTTGACGCGGCCTGCGGCACGGTGCCTGCCAAACAGGCAGTACGCAATCCGGGCGTTTTATTTTTGAAAGAATCGGCCATGCACAAGTTCTGTGGATAACTTTGTGGATCAGCCTAGGAAAAACCCCCTTAATCCTTATCTGGCGCGGCCCGCAACGCGATGCTCAACAAATAAGCAGCATGGATAAGTGCCACCTCAGCCCTTGATTCGGCCCAATTTCATACCAGAATACGGATCAAAATCCAGCCAAAATAATATAAATAAAAATAAGTCAGGGGGCATTGTGACGCTGCAAGGCAGTTCATCCACAGGCTGATACCTTCAATTTTGAATCCCCAAAATTTTGTGGATAACTTTGTGCAGCACCCCCCTGACAAGCCCGCCCGGCCCTTATTCGGCGCGGGCTCCAGGACGGTGCCTGTTGAACAGGCAGTGCCGGCCCAAGCACCTGCCCAGCGCATTCACAGCAGATGGCACTTCGCCAAGACGACGCCAAAGTCTTGCAAAAAAACAATCAAATTTCATAGCACTTCACCGTTTAGATACGCCGGCCAGAGGATTGTTTAGTCATAAATTGGGTAAAACTGCCCTATTTGCGCCAAAACTCGGGGATAAACAGCACCATCACCGCCAACAGCTCCAGGCGCCCCATCAGCATGGCCACCGTGCACACCCAGGTCTGAAAATCGGTGAGCACGCCAAAGTTGCTTGCCGGGCCCACCTGCCCCAGCCCCGGCCCGATGTTGTTGACCGTGGCCACCACGGCCGAGAAAGCAGTGACGATATCCAAGCCTGAGAGCAGCATCAGCATGGTCAGGCCAATGGTGGTGGCGCCATAAATCAGCATGTAGGCCATGATGGACGCAATCACCGTGGCGGGCACCATGGCCCGGCCCATG
>CAZBKX010000304.1:0-1629 GCA_964492535.1 uncultured Rhodoferax sp.
AACCAGACCGGCCAGATGCTCGCTGCATTGGCTGACCTGCCTCAAGCCACCTTCGCCAGTAAAGTCGAAATCGCTGATGGCAAGGCCCTGGTGACCCGTGAGGTTGATGGTGGCCTGGAAACACTGAGCGTCACCTTGCCTGCTGTAATGACCACCGATTTGCGTCTCAATGAGCCGCGCTATGTCACGCTGCCCAACATCATGAAGGCCAAGAAAAAGCAGCTCGATGTATTCAAGCCGGAAGACCTGGGTGTGGATGTCACTCCGCGCATCAAGACCTTGAGCGTCAACGAGCCGCCCAAGCGCAGCGCCGGTATCAAGGTGCCAGACGTCGCCACGTTGGTGGCTAAACTCAAGAACGAAGCGAAGGTGCTGTCATGACATCATTGGTTATTGCCGAACACAACAACGACTCCATCAAGGGCGCCACCTTGAACACCGTGACAGCTGCGTTGGCCTGCGGTGGCGAAGTGCATGTACTGGTGGCTGGCTTCAATGCCGGGGCTGCTGCTGCTGCTGCCGCGCAAATAGCCGGTGTGAGCAAAGTCATCCATGCCGACAGTGACGCGCTGGCGCATGGCTTGGCAGAGAACGTGACCGCGCAGGTGGTGGGCATTGCCTCCGCTTACAGTCATATCCTGTTTCCTGCCACGGCGTCTGGCAAGAACGTCGCGCCCCGCGTGGCTGCCAAGCTGGACGTGGGCCAGATTTCTGATGTCACCAAGGTCATCAGCCCTGATACTTTCGAGCGCCCGATTTATGCCGGTAACGCCATTGCCACGGTTCAAAGTCTGGATGGCACCAAAGTGATCACGGTGCGCACCACGGGGTTCGACCCTGCTGCAGCCACAGGCGGCGCGGCCACCGTTGAAACCTTGGCTGCCGTGGCAGCCCATGACAAAGTAGCCTACCTGGGCAGTGAAATTGCCAAAAACGACCGCCCTGAACTGACCGCAGCCAAGGTCATTGTCTCGGGTGGGCGGGCGTTGGGTTCCAGCGAGAAATTCATGGAAGTCATGACCCCGCTAGCCGACAAGCTCGGTGCCGCCATGGGCGCCTCACGCGCTGCGGTGGATGCAGGCTACGCACCTAACGACTGGCAAGTGGGCCAGACGGGCAAGATCGTGGCGCCGCAGTTGTACATTGCCGCCGGCATCTCGGGGGCCATCCAGCATTTGGCTGGCATGAAAGACTCCAAGGTGATCGTGGCGATCAACAAAGACGCCGAGGCACCGATCTTCTCGGTGGCCGACTACGGCTTGGAGGCCGACCTCTTTGTGGCCGTGCCTGAACTGGTTGCCGCGCTGTAACAGCAAATCAAAAAAGGGCATCGCTTGCGGTGCCCTTTTTTTTCGCGCCAATCCCGGGCGCACCTCACTGAACTTATCTGGAGTCTCGACATGAGCTACGTTGCCCCCCTCAAAGACATGCTTTTCAATATCAAGCACCTGGCTGATATTGACCAAATTGCTGCCATCCCCGGCTTTGAAGACGCCGGTTTCGAGACTGCTGAGGCTGTTTTGGAAGAGGCTGCCAAGTTCACGCAAGGCGTATTGAGTCCGCTGAATTGGGAAGGCGACAAAAACCCCTCCAGCTGGAAAGATGGCGTGGTCACCGCCACGCCGGGCT
>CAZBKX010000305.1:0-2189 GCA_964492535.1 uncultured Rhodoferax sp.
TTCTGGATGGCCTTCATTTGCTCGCGCAGCAAATACTCGCGCTCACGCTGGCCCAGGCTGGCTTTGGTTCGCTTGTCGATGTCGCGCGAGAGGTTCAAAACCTCAATGCGGTGCACCAGCAGGTCCAGCACCCGGTCCAGCCGCTGGTGCAGGTCGACTTCTTGCAGCACCTCCTGTTTCTCGGATGCCTTGATGTCCAGGTAGCCTGCCACCAGATCGGCCAGCATGCCGGGGGCATCCACGCCCTGCACCGCATGCACCATTTCCTGGGGGACTTGTGGCAGCAGTTGCAGCACTTCCACCGCGCGCTCTTTCAGGCGCATGAAGCGCGCTTCAATCTGGGAGTCACCCTGGCCTGAGGGCTCGGACACGCGCTCGATACGCGCCAAGGTGAAGGCATGGCCGTCGATGTAGCCCAGCACCGAGAAACGCTGTTGCCCCTGGCACACGATGTGGTGGGTGCCGTCAGGCGTGGTCACCAGACGCAGGATGGAGGCAATCGTGCCCATGGGCGCCAGATCGTCAGGCCCGGGTACATCGACTTCAGGGTTGTTTTGCAGCACGATGCCGATGGGTCGCTCCGCCCGGATGGCGTATTGAGCCGCAGCAATCGACGTCTCCCGCCCGATGGCAATGGGCACGATCATGCCGGGGAAAAGCACCATGTTGCGCACCGGGATGATGACCAGGGCGTCCTCGGGTACCGAAGGCAGGGCCTCCCGCCCGTCCTGCTTGGGCGCAGGTTGGTCCTGCTCCGATGGGGTGGGGGAGATTGCGTCTTTGAGCGCTTTCAAGGGGTTCATTTCAGTCGCTCTAGTGTGATTTTCAGGCAGCCGTTTTCCAGCAACATGTCGCTCAGGCGAAAGCTGCCAAAAGGCAACAGGATTCGGCGTTGAAAACGCCCATACGGGATCTCCAGGCGCAGCACGGCTCCTGGTCCCGCCGGTGCGCCAAAAGAGCGCTCGCCAAACACCACGATGGCTTGCTCCTCCAGCGTGATCTCAAAGCGGTTGGCAGGCACGCCAGGCAGAGCAATGAGCAGACCCAGTTCACGGTCGTTCACGAACATGTCTACCGGCGGCTCCCAGGTGGGAGACGCGCTGGGCGGACCTATCTGGAAGAATTGACGCTGCAGCCGGTCGGCGCTTTGGAGCAGCTCGATGGCTTCAGACATCATCCACGCTCGGGTGTCACGGTATTGCATTGGGCTCCTTGGAGTGGGCTGTTCTCACGCTGACCACAGCGTAAATGCGGCCCAGCGGCGCCTGCTTGACAAATCGCAACCGCTCTGGCGGTCACTGGTTTGACGATGGAGCCTGCGTCACAAGCGGGTGATTCACGCCAGGCTGTGGCTTGTGGAGGTAGAGCATGTTTTTCGAGAGTCGGGTGTTGAAAACCCTGGAGAGAATCCGGTCGCGGGTGGTGGTGCCCTTGCGCATTCAGTTGTGGAACGGTCAAAAATTTGATTTTTGCAGCGAGCCCAACGTGGTGGTCACCATCCCCGATTCTGCGGCCCTGCGGTACTTCATAGCACCCAGCCTGGACTCGCTGGGACGGGCTTTTGTGGAGGGGCACATCCGGGTGGAGGGGTCGGCGCGCAACGTGTTTCATGTGGCGCAAGCTTTGGCGCGCAGTGTGACTGCGCGGCTGCCCTCGGCCCTGCATTGGGCGCGCCAACACAGCCGCGACCGGGACCGTCAGGCCGTCCAATACCACTACGATGTCTCCAACGATTTCTATGCGCTGTTTCTGGACGCGAACATGGTGTATTCGTGTGCCTACTTTGGTCAGCCTGACGACACGCTGGAAGCTGCCCAGAACCGCAAGCTGGACCATATCCTGACCAAGCTGCGCCTCGCTCCAGGCGAGAAGTTTCTGGATATCGGATGCGGCTGGGGCGCCCTGGTGCTGCGGGCGGCCCAAAAATACGGGGCCGTCGCCACGGGGATCACCCTGTCCAAAAACCAGTTTGAAGCCGCGTCTCGGCAGATCAACCAAGCGGGTCTGGCCGGTCAGTGCCGGGTGCTGCTGTGTGATTACCGCGACCTGAATGAGGTGGGTGCCTACGACAAAATAGCCAGCGTGGGCATGTTTGAACACGTGGGACTCAAGAACCTGCCGCTGTACTTTGGCGCCGTGCACCGCCTGCTCAAAGACGATGGTCTGGTGCTGAACCACGGCATCACCAC
>CAZBKX010000306.1:0-4621 GCA_964492535.1 uncultured Rhodoferax sp.
AGGGGAGCCGGCTTATTGATACGCCATCCAGCGCCCTCCCCTTGGCCAGTAAGAAAATCGTCAAAGCAGGCCTCCATGATGTCGTCCGGCACAGGCACTTCGCCATAACCTTGGCCGCCGGTCATATCCGGCTTGCCACCAACACCGAAACCCTCACACAAGGCGGGCCCCGCCCACGTCACACGGCCACTGTGTGACAGCACGGCACATTGAAACGCAGTGAAGTCGCTGATGCCCACAAATTGGGTACCTTTGTCGATCGCCTTGGCCACGGTTTTGTACTTGATTCCCGGCAATATCCGTGTGAGACCATATCCACCCCGAGAGATCAGGGCCACATCGGCGCCACTGGCGCATGCACGGTGAATGGCGGCCAGGCGGGTTTCATCATCACCCGCAAAACGCAGATGACTGGCCAGGGCTGCTTCGTCAACTTCAACCTCATGTCCCAGGGTCTCAAGTCGAGTGACGCCCCGTTTGAAAGCGGCCTTGTCGCGCACTGCGCCGGAAGGGGAGTAAATGTAGATGCGTTTTTTCATAATGAATGAGGGGCAGAACCCGCCGATCGGGCATTGTCCAGGTTGTTGGCCGCTACTGGTTCGGCTTCGGCCATCATGGTCGCAAACGCCCGCAGCGCCGCACGGTGCCCGCGATCTGGAAACGGCGCTTGCTCAGCGCAGATGGTCATTTCACCCAGTTGTGCGGATTCCAGCACCCGCAACGCCACAAAGCGGTCCGAAGCGGACTCGACCAAGGCGCGCCCCAGCGCCTGATTGCCCTGCTGCACCAACAGCACGATACGTTCCAGGCCCAACCGGTCCATAAACTCAAGCAATAACTGTCGGTGCCACGCCAGGCTGTGCATGCGCTCCTTCTTGGGTTTGTCACTTTTGCCAAAGCCAACCAGGTCCGGCACCACGACCCGACTCCCGTCAGACAGCAGCCCGGGAATCATGTTCCGATACACGTAACTCCAGGCGTTGTGGCCATGCAGACACAGATAAGTCACGGGGGCTGTGATCGAGCCTTCATCCAGATAATGCATGCGCAGGCCGGCCAGCGCCGGCAAATCGCTCACATAGTGAGGTGCCCAGGGGTAATCAGGCAAACACCAAAACTGTGCGTCGTCAGGTCGTACCGCGTCCTCGCGGATGGGCTCATGATTTGATCGGCGTTCCTCGCGCCGGTCCTTGAAAAAGGACTGCAGAAGTGCAGCGCACTCATCCGCCATCACTCCGCCCTGCACTTGCGTGTGGTGGTTGATTCTGGGGTTGGAGAACAGGTTCAGCACAGAGCCTGCCGCACCGGTTTTGGGATCATGTGCGCCAAAGACAACGCGCTTGAGGCGCGCATGCAGCATGGCGCCCACACACATGGCGCAGGGCTCCAGAGTGACAAAAAGCTCGCAATCATCCAGACGGTAATTACCCAGTTTCAAAGCCGCAGCCCGCAGGGCCACAATTTCAGCGTGGCCGGTGGGATCTGTGCCACCAATGGGAGCGTTGCGCCCTGTGGCAATGACCTCTCCGTTTTTGACCAACACAGCGCCCACGGGCACCTCATTGGCTGCCAACGCAAATTCGGCCTGTGCCCAGGCGAGCGCCATGAACGCTGCGTCATTCACGGACTGGACTGCCGATCATTGACTTGACGGCCGCATGGACCGCGTGCGGTTACTCCCACTCAATCGTGGCAGGTGGCTTGCTGCTGACATCGTAGGTCACGCGATTGATACCGCGCACTTCGTTAATGATGCGACTTGACACTTTTTTGAGCAGCGCATACGGCAACTCAGCCCAATCAGCGGTCATGAAATCGTTGGTTTGTACCGCCCGCAAGGCCACCACGTAGTCATAGGTGCGGCCATCGCCCATCACGCCCACACTTTTCACCGGCAAAAAGACGGTGAAAGCCTGGCTGGTCAAGTCGTACCAGCTCTTGCCGCTGTCTGGATCGATGAAATTGCGCAGTTCTTCGATGAAAATGGCGTCTGCATGACGCAGCAGATCAGCGTACTCTTTTTTGACCTCACCCAGAATTCGCACGCCCAGACCGGGGCCGGGAAACGGATGGCGGTAGACCATGTGGTAAGGCAAGCCCAAGGCCACACCCAACTCACGCACTTCGTCTTTAAAGAGTTCGCGCAGTGGCTCCAGCAACTTCAGGCCCAACTGCTCTGGCAAGCCACCCACGTTGTGGTGGCTCTTGATTACCACGGCTTTCTTGGTCTTGGCGCCGCCTGACTCAATCACGTCAGGGTAAATCGTGCCTTGGGCGAGCCATGCCACGTGGCGGGATTGGTCATTTTTGAGCTTGCCCGCTTCGCTTTTGAACACCTCAACAAACTCGCGGCCAATGATTTTTCGCTTGGCTTCAGGCTCGCTCACGCCCTTCAGATGACCCAGGAATTGGTCAGCCGCATCCACCCGCACCACCTTGGCGTGAAGCTTGCCAACAAACATTTCCATCACCATGTCGCCTTCATTCAGGCGCAGCAAGCCGTGGTCAACAAAGACGCAGGTGAGCTGGTCCCCAATGGCGCGGTGGATCAACGCAGCGGCCACGGACGAATCAACACCACCCGACAGCCCCAGGATCACTTCGTCCGTACCCACTTGCGCACGAATTTTCTCAACTGCCTCAGAGATGTAGTCGCCCATGATCCAGTCGGCGCGCGTGCCGCAGATACCCAGCACAAATCGCTCAAGGATCGCCGCACCGCGCTTGGTGTGCGTGACTTCGGGGTGAAACTGCACGCCATAAAAGCGGCGCTCTTCGTCCGCCATGCCGGCAATCGGGCAACTGTCCGTGCTGGCCATCAGTTTGAAACCATGCGGCAGTTCGGTGACCTTGTCGCCGTGGCTCATCCACACCTGCAGTATGCCGTGGCCCATGGGCGTGGCGTAATCCTGAATACCGTCCAGGAGCTGGGTATGTCCATGCGCGCGCACATCCGCCTGACCGAACTCACGTTTGTGACCGCTTTGCACGACGCCACCGAGTTGATGCGCCATGGTTTGCATGCCGTAGCAGATGCCCAGCACGGGCACACCGAGCTCAAACACGGCTCGAGGCGCCTTGTCGGTCGTTTCTTCGTACACACTGGCGTGGCTGCCCGACAGGATGATGCCCTTGAGGCTGCCATCCCGGGCGTAAGCGCGGACCCAATCGTCTGTCACGTCACAGGGATGCACTTCGCAAAACACATGGGCTTCCCGGATGCGCCGGGCGATGAGTTGGGTGACTTGGGAGCCAAAGTCAAGGATCAGGATTTTCTGGTGCATTATTCGGCCCGATAGTTCGGTGCTTCTTTGGTGATCTGCACATCGTGCACATGACTTTCTCGGATACCCGCAGTCGTGATTTCCACAAACTCTGCTTGCTCCTGCATGTCCGAGATAGTGGCGCACCCGCAGTAACCCATGCTGGCCCGAACGCCGCCGGCCATCTGGTAAACGATGGCAACCATGGAGCCTTTGTAAGGCACACGGCCTTCAATGCCTTCCGGCACGAGCTTGTCCGCGTTGGGGTTGCCGGTGGTGGACTCCTGAAAATAGCGGTCTGCACTGCCTTGCTGCATGGCACCGATGCTGCCCATGCCACGGTAACTCTTGTAGCTGCGGCCCTGGAACAAAATGACTTCGCCTGGCGCCTCCTCTGTGCCGGCGAACATCCCGCCCATCATCACCGTGCTGGCACCTGCTGCCAAAGCTTTGGCAATGTCGCCGCTGTACCGAATGCCGCCGTCGGCGATCAACGGAATACCGCTGCCCCTGAGAGCCGTAGCCACACTGTCGATGGCCATGATTTGAGGCACCCCCACACCTGCGACGATTCGGGTTGTGCAGATGGACCCGGGGCCAATCCCGACCTTGACGGCATCGGCGCCGGCCTCAGCCAAGGCCAAGGCGGCCTCACCCGTGGCGATGTTGCCGCCAATCACGTCCACATGCGGGTAGTTTTGCTTTACCCAGCGCACGCGCTCAATAACGCCCTTGCTGTGGCCATGCGCGGTGTCCACCACGATGGCATCAACGCCGGCGCGAACCAGCGCCTCGACGCGCTCTTCAGTCCCCTCGCCCACCCCGACGGCCGCACCTACGCGCAGCTTGCCCTGGGCGTCGCGTGCAGCATTCGGAAAACTGGTTTGTTTGGTGATGTCTTTGACGGTGATCAAGCCTTTGAGCTCAAAGGCATCATTCACCACCAGCAAACGCTCGATCTTGTATTGGTTCAAAAGCACCTTGGCTTGGGCCAGCGTGGTGCCATCGGGCACGGTCACCAGCTTGTCGCGCGGAGTCATGATGTGACTCACCGGCAAGTCATAGCGGGTCTCAAAACGCAAATCTCGCCCAGTGACCAAACCGACCACCTTGCCGGCGTCGCACACAGGAAAGCCGGACACACCCAACTGCTCCGAAAGACTCATGACCTGGCGAACCGTGTGGTTGGGGGTAATCACCACCGGATCACGCAAGACGCCGGACTCATAGCGCTTGACCTTGGCCACTTGAGCCGCTTGCTCTTGTGGCGTCAAGTTCTTATGGACGATTCCGATGCCGCCTTCTTGCGCAATGGCAATCGCCAGGCGGGCTTCAGTCACCGTGTCCATGGCGGCGGA
>CAZBKX010000307.1:0-2122 GCA_964492535.1 uncultured Rhodoferax sp.
CAGCGCGCGGAGCAGTTCCACGAACTGCAAGACACGGTGACGGCGTTCAAGCAGTGGAAACTCGCACGCGAGGCTCTGCGCGCCATCGTCTCAGAAGACCACGTGCGCGCGTTCGAAGTGGCGGTGGCCACGCTGGTGTCCTTCGTAGACTCGACGATGCACGACGACGAGGACGAGGGCGATGGAGAAGGCGACGAAGACGAGTTGGACGAAGAGGAACTGTCGGAAGCTTACGAGCTGTGCTGCGACACGTCGAGCGACGAGGACGAGCGTGTGGTAGACCCGCGGACTGTCGCCAGGGATCCTTGCTTTGCCTTCTTGCACGCGCAGGGCGCCAACGTGAACCCTGCACGGTTCAGGCGCTTGACGCGCTTCCGCACCGCTTTCGGCGACCGACCCGACGGCTGCGAGGTGACCATGGCAGAGGTCTGCACAGACATGCTGCGAAACTTGGAGTGCGAGTGCTTGGACGCCGAACCCTTGCGCCACACGTGGGTCGAGGCCACGGTGCGCGCGATCATCGATTCCGGCAGCGACAAGTGCGACGTCATTGTTGCGACACGTTCTTTTTTCACGCTCGAGCGGCGGTGGCCTTCGACGTCTGAGTTGCAAGAGTACGCAGGGCGGCAACAGATGCAGAGCGGAGACCCAGAACGGTTTTACCAAGAAGAACGCTTCGCGGTGCCAACGCCTAACCTCCAGAACCTGTCGACGACGCTCGCCGAAGCGGACTCGGACTGTACGATCTGCGGACACTTGGTCAAAGCCGGGAGCGAGTGCTATATGTTGTCGTGCGGGCACCAATTCCACGCCGCCGACTGTCTCGACGGTGCGAGCATCTTGACGTGGTTGGGCGGCAACCGACGGTGCCCGGTGTGTCGCGTCGAAGTCGTGGTGTGAAAACAACTGAGTCTGATTTCACAAAAAAAAAGCTCAGACGGACACAGACAGACACAGACGGGCGCGAGGAGCGTTGAGGGGGGTGGCATTTAAGGAGCGTATATTTTTTCTTCGAAGGAAAGAGAAAGAACCCAAATTCAAAAAAAAGAAGGGGAGGTTCGAAGACGGTACCGATCGGATTTGAACTTTTTTGTTTGAATAATAAAAACATGGCATATTTTTTCTTCTGTTAAGTCCCTTTGGATCGCGGCATGACTTTGTAGATGAGGGCCAGAACCACGCCTGTGAGTGCGCCGATGACATGGCCACGCACGGAGATGTGCGGGCCCATGTTAGTGAGCAGCAGCCCCGCCACCATGGCGAGGTTGTACCACTTAAAGCCACCCGTAGTCAGCACGGACCACGCCACCAAGCCGAACAGGACGCCAGAAAAGCCGATGCTACATTGGCGCTGCCCGGCATGGTGTCCGATCAGGGTATCGACAGCGCTGCTGATCAGCGTAATGGTCACCACCAGCCCCACGAATTTAGCGAGTCCGAGGCTGTGCTCCAAATTGGCCATGTACCAAAGCGAAAAGAGGTTTGACGCGAGGTGGACGATGTTGACGTGCACGAATTGGGACAGGAGGATGCTCCCTAGGTCGTCGCCGCAGGGCAGAGTCGTGAGCACTTTGCGGTTGTAGAGCAAAAAAACGATGATCATCACGGTTGCCAACACGATGATGGTGACGGGGATTTTCCCATCATCAGGCGTCTCGTAGACGTGTGGCGTCCGATACGACATTTTTCACCTCTTCTTTTTTTTTGTTTTGTTAAAAAATCTTTATTTTTATTTCGAAATGAGCGCGGGTGGCAAAAAATGAAGTCCAGCGAGTTTTCATGACTGCTTTTGATTCTCCAAGGGTGTGTGTGATCTGTGTGTGTGTGTGTGTGTGTGTGTGTGTGTGTGTGTGTGAGCTATGTGATCTGTGAACGTTTATTCAATTCCGCTTAAAATTAAGAGGACTTTCTAGCACGGCCGGAGTTGCGTTTGGCTTTGGCGGATTTCTTAGCCGAGCCCTTGGACTTGGGCGTTCGTTTGGAGCTCTTTCGGGGGCTCTTCTTGGTGCCCGACTTGGCTCGCCCCGGCGAGCTATCGCGGAGCTTTTGTTTTCTCGCTTTTTCGATCCACGCGTCTCTCTCGTTTTGGGACAGAGCTTTCCACTTGATAGCGATTTGACCC
>CAZBKX010000308.1:0-3920 GCA_964492535.1 uncultured Rhodoferax sp.
CTCTCACTGGACAACGGCGCGCAGATTCAGGAGGGCATTCGTGTCAATGCGGTTGAGCGCAGCGCAGTGATTGATTTCACCGGCACCTCGCCACAGCAGCCCAATAACTTCAATGCGCCTACCGCCGTGTGCATGGCTGCGGTGCTGTACGTCTTCCGTTCTTTGGTGGATGACGACATTCCGCTGAATGCGGGCTGTCTTAAGCCGCTGCAGGTCATCATTCCTGCGGGCTCCATGCTGAATCCGAATCCGCCTGCCTCGGTCGTGGCGGGCAATGTGGAGACGTCGAGTTGCATTACCAACGCTCTGTACGGTGCGCTGGGCGTGATGGCTGCCAGCCAGTGCACCATGAATAACTTCACCTTTGGCAACGCACGCCACCAGTACTACGAGACTATTTCCGGTGGCTCGGGGGCGGGCGATGGGTTCAATGGCACCAGTGTGGTCCAAACCCACATGACCAATTCGCGGCTGACTGATCCCGAGGTGTTTGAGTTCCGGTTCCCGGTGCGTCTAGAGAGCTATGAAATACGACAAGGTTCCGGTGGTGCCGGCAAGTGGCAAGGGGGCAACGGTGGTGTGCGGCGGGTGAGGTTTCTGGAGCCCATGACGGCCAGCATTTTGTCCAACGGCCGCGTGCGCGGTGCGTTCGGTATGGCCGGTGGTCAGGCCGGGGAGGTCGGATTGAATCGTGTATGGCGTGCCGATGGTCAGGTGGAGGCGCTAGGTCACATTGGACAGGCCGAGATGCAGCCTGGTGATGTGTTCGAGATTTCCACGCCTGGGGGCGGAGGATTCGGGACCTGAACCCTATCGATGACCGCCATAAAAAAACCCGCCTTGGCGGGTTTTTTGTCAGCTGCGAATTACTTCTTGGCTGCACTGGCGGCCGGCTTGGCCGGCTCAGCTTTGGCATCTTTCTTTTCGTCCTTCTTGGCTGCATCAGCTTTTGCGTCTTTTTTCTCATCTTTCTTCACAGCAGGCGCAGCTGCTGCACCCTTGAATGCGGCGCCGCCGATGGTCATGCCTTCAGCGGAAAACTTGGCGGCATTGGCTTCGCCAACGCCTTTGACGCGTTCGATGAAGTCGTTCCAATCCTTGAAGTTGCCCTTTTTACGTTCGTCCAGGATTTTGGTCGACATGGCCGGACCAATGCCTTTGATGCTGTCAAGCTCGGCAGCACCTGCCTTGTTCACGTCAACAGCAGCAAAGCTTGCTGCAGCGTACAACATGGCGGCAATGGCTAGAATTTTCTTCAACATAAATCACTCCTGGTGGTTAAAAAATAAACTGAACAACACGATGGGCACAGACGCTGCTGCTACCCGCACCACAACGCCATCCATTCAAGATGCGTTGACTTGAATTAAGAAAAGCATGGGGTATCAAGGCTTCGCCGCGTTCAGGCCTGGTCAGCCATCCACTTCACATAACTGGCTACGCCGGTTTGCACGTCAGCGAACGAGTAATTGCAGCCGGCAGCCCGAAGTGCAGTGAGGTCTGCCTGGGTGCAGCACTGGTACTTCCCGCGCAGGGCATCCGGAAGCCCGACGTATTCAATCGAGCCCTCCGCCACCAACTCCGTCAGCGACAGAGGCGTCTCGCCGTGACGGCTTCGCATGGCGTTCACTACCGAGGTGGCGACATCGTTGAATGGCTGAGCCCGCCCGGTCCCCAGATTGAAAATACCAGACACACCAGGGTGGTCAAAGAACCAGAGGTTCACCGCCACCACGTCGTCAATAAAAACGAAATCACGCATTTGCGCACCGGGGCCATAGCCTCCGTACTCGTCAAACAACTTCACTTTGCCATCGGCTGCAAACTGGCTGAATTGGTGAAAGGCCACGCTGGCCATGCGTCCCTTGTGCTGCTCCCGCGGACCATAAACATGGAAATACCTGAAGCCAACGACTTGCCCGGTTTTGCCTGCGTTGGAGCGCTGAAAACTGACCCCGCATTCACGCCGCATGCGTTGGTCAAAGAGCAGCTTGGAGTAACCATACACATTCAGTGGGCGCTCACAGGCAGGCTCTTCCCTGAAGGTGTCCGACCCGCCGTAGGTGGCGGCACTGGAGGCGTAAAGGAAGCGCGCACCCCGCTTTTGGCAAGCCTGAAACAAGGCGACAGAGGTGGAGTAGTTGTTCTCCATCATGTATTTGCCGTCAGCCTCCATGGTGTCGCTGCAGGCCCCTTCATGAAACACGGCTTCGATCTGTCCATACGACCCCTGGGCGAACAGGTCGTAGAACTTGTCCGCGTCTACGTAGTCAGCGATCTTCAAATCCGCAAGATTGCGAAATTTGTCGCCTTGCGTCATGTCATCCACGGCGATGATGTCATCGAACCCGCGGGCATTGAGCCCTTTGACGATATTGCTGCCAATAAAACCGGCAGCTCCGGTCACAACGATTCGGGTCATGAGAACAGTGCCTTGTAACTAAAATTTCTGGAATCTAAAAAACCTGCAAGCAACTGATTTAAAAAATGCACTCAAGCTGGCGAGCTGGTCGTCTTGCAAGCGTCCAACAGCTAAGGCGTAAAACCAATCAGTCATCATGACATAACTGCCCCCGCACGGTTAGCGTCGAGTCAGGATTTTCTTGTCGATCGTGATGGCTTAAATCCGCACATCGGTACAGCGAGCAATCTTTTGCTGGATTCAAACTGGGCCCGAACGACACAAACCCGCCATCCGCCCCAGCAGCCGCGCCAAGTAACGAGGCTGCGGTAACAGCAGCCTTGGCACGAGCGTCAGCACGGCTAGGCCCAGGGTCTTCCAGCGCAAACGCCGCGCGCGGGCGACACCAAAGTATTTGCGCTCAAACACCAGTTTGGACTGGGCGTGGTGGTAGCCGCGAATGAATTCTGACTTCAGCGGGTTGGGCCCTTTGACCGAGCCGCGGGAGATGTGCGTAATTTCGAGCTCAGGCACCAGCACTATTTGCTTCGAGGCCACAAACACGCGCTGACACAGATCTTCGTCTTCGTAATAAAGAAAAAAAGTTTCATCAAAAAACCCCACTTCTCTCATTACCGCCATGTTCAACAACATGACGGCGCCACACGCAAAGCCCACGCAGCAGGGTCCGGACGCCGCTGGCCCGGCAGAGTCCCAGTGGGTGGCCGGCCAGCGGTAACTCACCTCCGGCGTGCCGTTGCGACGAAGCAGGTGTGGCGCAATGATGGCGGCCTCGGGAAAGCGCGCAACGGCATGGCACAAGCCTTCCATGAACTCGACGGTGGGCAGGCAATCCGGATTCAGCAACAAGGCGTAGGGCGTGGTGACTGTTGCCAGCGCCCGGTTGTTGGCCGCACCAAAACCCAAGTTTTTCAGGTTTTTAATTAACACGGCCTGGGGCAAGGCACGTCGCAACAGCTGGTCAAGGTCGTCGTCACTGGCGTTGTCGACCACCACCACGTGCTGGACGCCCCGCAAGCCTTCCGCCAACGCGGACAAGCAATGAGCACTGTTGTAAGTTACGATAACAACGGAGATTGAATCGGGTTGGATCGGGCTCCCGTAGCGGATCAATGCCATGGCAAGCGCCCCTTTGCAATGCTGGCATGGGGCGGATTTAAAGACAGAGTGCGCCCATTCAAAATTTTTTCGTATTTTTCAACATACCGTTTGGCTATGGTTTCTGCATTGAAGGCTTCAAGCACATACGCGTGGCAGCGGCGCGCATCAAATGACAGATGTCTGACGGCGTCTGCCAACTCAAGCTTTGACGCCGCCAAATAGCCATAGTCCTGCCCCACTAGCTCGGGCAAAGCCCCATATGGGGTGGGAAATACTGGGCAACTAAAATACAGGCTCTCAATGACGGCCAGCCCAAATGGCTCATGCCAGCGTACGGTAAATATCAAACCACTTGAAGCGTTCAGCAGCCTTAATTTCTCGGCGCCACCCACCATGC
>CAZBKX010000309.1:0-2472 GCA_964492535.1 uncultured Rhodoferax sp.
GGACGCAATCTTCATGATCTGGGCGGGGGACAGGGTGGCAATCAGCGTGGCCGACTCCTCGGAGATCCCCAAGCGAAACAGCGCCTCGGCCTTGTCCTTGCGAATCACGTTCTGGGCCAACATCAGGTAAGTCATGTTGGCTTCGCGGATCTCGGTGGTGAGTTGGTCGTCTGTCATGGTCGGCTCCAAAAAACTATCTATTTATCTGGGTGGTGTTTGCCGGCCAATTGCCCTGCTTTTCACCATGGAGCCGATTCTGAACCGCATGCCCGGGAACTTGAATCCGCATTTGCCTGTTCGGGGTGTCAGGGTCGGGGCGAGGGGTTGTAGGGGAAAGTCTTACAAGCCCCCCTTGTTGCACAATGAAGCACCCATTCCAACCTCGCCAGGAAGCCCGTCATGAGCCTTGATTACACCCCTTTGGGTAACGCCATTGCGCAACTGGAAAAAAGTCTGGCGTACGCCAGCTCACCCGCCGCTATGGCGGACCCCGGACTGCGCGAACAAATGCGCAACTCGGTCATCCAGTGCTTTGAGTTCACCTACCGAGGTGTGGGCGTTTGGCTCGCGCGCCAAGCGCAACGCCAAACCATATTCAGACCTCGATTTGGCGCTCATCACCCCGCAGCCTTTGTCGCTGGATCAGTTGGCCACCATCACCGACGCGTTCGCCACCTCGGACCTGCCGATCCGGGTTGATCTTGTGGATTGGGCATCCATAAGCCGGGCTTTTCGCAAGCTTATTGCACAAGACAAGGTGGTCGTGCAACCTGCAGGTGCCTGATGCGGGTTATGGCCCGGTCACGGCGTTCTACAAATTGCCCCGGGTCTTCATCTGCCTAAAATCCATCATCAGTCTGAAAGGGCAAAAACCATGCTGAGCAGCAAAACCTCAATGAGCAGCAAAGATCTCATCGCAAGTTACCCGACCTGGATACAAACCTTGCGGGATGAGCCCGCACTTGAATTTGCGGTGTTGGTGGGTAGTCGGGCTACAGGAAAAAACCGCGTCGACAGTGACTGGGATATTGCCCTGCAGTGGTCCCACCAGCTTGACTGGTTAACGGTATTGGGGAAAACCGAAACCCTGCGGCACACACTGGCTCACCAACTGAACATTGCGCCCACTGCGGTTGACCTGATCGAGTTGCGGCGCGCCAACCTTGCCATGCGCGCCAGCGTGGCAGAAGAAGGCGTACCCCTCACAGGCGAAGACTCGTTGGTATGGGCGCGCTTTCTCCAGCGGACCTGGCGTGAACTGGAAGATTTTTATTGGGAAAAACAACATGCGGCTTGACCTGTACCAAGCTGAGACAGCGCGCATTGCTGCTGAGCAAAGTGCGTTGCTGGCGCAAGCCAAGGTAATTCTCAAACAAGGCCGCGCACTGTCACTCCTGGAGCAAAGCGGTGTACTCCATGCGCTGCAAATCCTCATTGAAAACGCCATTGGTAAAGCCAAGCAATTGCTCAAAGCCAGCGGACAACCCATACCATTGTCCGGCTATGACGCGTTCAAGGCGCTGGCCTGCCAAGGCTTGGCTACACAGGATGACTTAACCAAGTGGAATGCCATTATTGGGCTGCGCAACCGCATCGTGCACGACTACATGAACATCGACATGGATCAAGTCATCGCCTTGGTGGCCGCTGACCAAGACCTGTTTGTCGTGGAGTTTCTAGTCAAGGAATTTTCCCTCTGACCCTTGCTGCTTATGCTGGCCAATGGAATTGAAAATCAGGAAATATATGAATGTAACGATAGATGGCATACGCTACGTGCCAGAGCTGGAACAATCAAAGGATAAAGGTTTGCTGGCCGCTCTCGAAGTGCGTTTTAGTTCTGACGCTGGTGCTGACCTGACCGTGCGGGAGTATCTGCGCATGCTGCTGGTGTCCGTGTGGGATGAAGGCGAAGGATTCAGCGGCAAGCGGCCTTTTGGGAATTCCGGATGGGAGTACGACATCTATGCTGCACTGGTAGGTGCCGGGTTTCTCCCCGGCATGCTGGATAAATATGGACATCAAACCATCATTGACAAAAAACACGCCCATGATTACGTGCGAGACCTGATTTTGGCGATGTGCCACGGAGTTCAACACTGAATTGATCCGCTAACGGCACAACGCGAGCTTGATCGCATGCTGACCGGCCTGCCAGAAGCGGTGTACAGGCTGATTGCCGCACTTGACTTGGACATCAGTCTAGAAGACCCCACCAGCGTGGGCCGCATTGACATGAGTGTGCGCTTTACCCAGCCCATTCACCTCATCGGGGTCGAATTCAGCAAAGCCAGCTGCAATGTGGTGGGGGGAGGGGTTGCAGGGCAAATACTTGCAAGTTGCCCAAATCATGATTGTGCTAGCATTTGATGGCACAAATTTGATCGGAGCACCCCTATGGAGACTTTCACCATCCGCGATTTACGCGAGCGCACAGGCGAGCTGGTTCGCGGTGCCGAGGCAGGCAAGTTA
>CAZBKX010000310.1:0-3339 GCA_964492535.1 uncultured Rhodoferax sp.
GCTCTATGTCGAGGACAACCAGGCCAATATGGAGTTGGTCCGCCAGCTCGTTGCCCGCCGCCCGGATATGCGCCTGCTCGGCGCGGAGGATGCCCTGCGCGGCATTGCGTTGGCCAAGGCGCTTCAACCGGATGTCATCCTGATGGACATCAACCTCCCCGGCATCAGTGGCGTGCAGGCGCTCAAGCTCCTGCGGGACGACCCGGCCACCCTGCATATTCCTGTACTGGCCCTGAGCGCCAATGCCATGGTGCGTGATATTGAAAAAGGCCTGGAAGCTGGCTTCTTCCGTTACCTGACCAAACCCATCCGTGTGAGCGAGTTCATGATGGCGCTCGATGAGGGATTGGTTTTGGCCTCTGTGGTGCCGAAAGTCGATAATTGACAGTAAATTGGATTAAACCGCCCTCTAGCAGGCGTATCCATTGCCTTGACAGCTATTTATAGAGGAGCATTTTGTGCCCAAGAGCCCTACGACGAAGGTTGCGAAGACAGGCGCGGCGAGCCATCCCTTTCCCATTGTGGGCATCGGCGCCTCAGCGGGGGGGCTGGCGGCCATTGAAGCCTTCTTTTCGGGGATGCCGGCCAATGCCGATCCCGGGATGGCGTTTGTCCTGGTGCAACACTTGGACCCCAATCACAAAAGCCTCCTGACCGAGTTGATTCGGCGCTACACCCGCATGCAGGTTTTTGAAGTGGTGGATGGCATCCAGGTGCAACCCAATTGCGCCTACATCATTCCGCCCAACCGGGACATGGCATTTTTAAACGGCTCACTCCAGCTGCTGGAGCCCACCGAGCCGCGTGGCCACCGCCTGCCGATTGATTTTTTATTCCGCTCCCTGGCACAGGACCAACAAGAGCGCGCCATCGGCATCGTGCTCTCGGGCACGGGCAGCGACGGGACACTCGGCGTGCGCGCCATCAAAGCCAATGGCGGCATGGTGATGGTGCAGCGCCCCAGCTCCAGTGAATTTGACGGCATGCCCACGAGTGCGCTGGCCACGGGGCTGGTCGACTTTGAATTGCCCCCGGCCAATATGGCGACCCAACTGATGGCCTATGTCGCCCAAGCCTTTGGCAAACTTCCTCAGCCTGCGGGCAAAACGGCGCCAGACCACCAAAACACAATGAAGAAGATCTTCGTCTTGCTGCGCGCCCAGACCGGACACGACTTCTCCCAATACAAACCCAGCACCATTCACCGCCGGATCGAGCGACGCATGGCAGTGCATCAGATCGAGACTATGGACAGTTACGTCAAGTACCTCCAACAAGCCCCGGTGGAAGTGCAGGCACTATTCAATGACCTGCTGATTGGCGTGACGAATTTCTTCCGCGATCCGGACGCATTTGCGGCTTTGGAAACCACGGTGATCCCCAAGCTGTTTGAGGACAAGGCGGCTGGCGCAACGGTGCGCGTCTGGTGCGCTGGCTGCTCGACGGGCGAAGAGGCCTACTCCATTGCTATTTTGCTGCAGGAGCGGCTTGAAGCACTCAAGGCCAGTTACAAGGTGCAACTGTTTGCCACCGACATTGACTCCCGGGCCATTGCAGCCGCGCGGGCGGGTACCTACCCGGCCAGCATTGCCGACGCCATCACACCCGAACGCCTGGCCCGATTTTTCACCCTGGAGCCCGGCGGTAGCCTCTACCGCGTGCACAAGGGTATTCGCGACATGCTGGTCTTTTCCGAACAAGACGTGATCAAAGACCCGCCCTTCTCCAAACTGGACCTGATCAGCTGCCGCAACCTCATGATCTACCTTGGCGCGGATCTGCAAAAGCGGCTGATCTCGCTGTTTCACTACGCCATTCGGCCCGGTGGTTTTCTGTTTTTGGGAACGTCGGAGACCACCGGTGAGCGGGGCGACTTGTTTGTGGTGCAAGACCGCAAAGCCAAACTCTACCAACGCAAGGAAGATTTTCAAGGCGCGCAGCGCGCCGCGCTGGACCGGTTTTTGCCGCCCCTGACTGACATTGAATTAAGACCCAAAGCCCCACCCGACAAAGTGACCGGCCCGGCCAAGCTGCCACTGCGTGAACTCACGGAGCAGGCCTTGCTGCAACAGCTGGCGCCGGTGGCGGCCCTGGTCAATGGCCGTGGCGACATCTTGTACCTTCATGGCCGCACCGGCCTGTACCTGGAGCCTGCGCCGGGCGAGGCGGGAATCAATAACATCCTGAAAATGGCACGTGAGGGCTTGCGCCATGCACTCATGACGGCCCTGCACAAGGCAGCAGGCAAAAAAGAGGCCGTGCGGGTCGATGGGCTGCGGGTCAAGGATGACGGCCACGTCACACAGGTCAACCTGAGCGTGTGCCTGGTGGTCAACGGCTCGTCCAACCCGCTGGAGTCACCCATGATTTTGGTGATCCTGGAAAAGGTCACCGAGACACCAAGCTCGGAAAAGAGCATCCTGACGGCTCCCCCGGAGCAGACAGACGTTGGCCCAAGCCAGCCCGATGGGCGAGCCCTGGACGTTGCTGCGCAAATTGCCGATCTCAACGAAGAGTTGAAAACCAAGGAGGAGTACCTGCTGGCGACCAAGGAAGAGCTGGAAACCTCCAACGAGGAACTCAAGTCCAGCAACGAAGAGATGCAGTCCATCAACGAAGAACTGCAAAGCAGCAATGAGGAGCTGGAAACTTCCAAGGAAGAAATGCAGTCCATCAATGAGGAGCTCAGCACCGTCAACACCGAGCTGCAAACCAAGGTGGCTGATTTGTCACGCGCCAACAACGACATGAACAACTTGCTGGCAGGCACCGGCATTGCGACCATCTTTGTAGACCACAGTCTGAGCATCCTGAGGTTCACGCCGGCAGCGGCGCACATCATCAACTTGATCGCAAGCGATACAGGCCGCCCCATCGCCCACATCGTGAGCAATCTGGTGGACTACAGCAGCCTGGTGGCCGACCTGCATGAAGTGCTCAAAACACTGGTTCCCAAAGAAGTGGAAGTGTTGACGATCGACAGCCGCAGCTACACCCTGCGCATCCTGCCCTACCGTACGCTGGACAACGTCATCGAGGGCGCCGTGATCACGTTTATCGAAGTCACGGAGGTTCGCCGCGTCCGCGCGGCACTGCAAAGAGCCAATGAACTTGTTCGCCTGGCGGCTGTGCTTAAAGATGCCAACGACGCCATCACAGCCCACAGGCCTGATGCAGGGACCTGACGTGAACCACCCCAGCCCGCATGCCCTGCCAGGTGCCGTCTCAGCGGCCGCCCCCCACGCGCTGCTGCGCCGCCGCGCGGAGGAACGCAGTCAACTCGCCCCCACCCGGCTGACAAACAAAACGCAGGAGCTGACGCCCGAGGAGGCTCAGTTG
>CAZBKX010000311.1:0-2227 GCA_964492535.1 uncultured Rhodoferax sp.
CCGGGCCTGAGCTGAAAATTATAACAGCATCTTGGTCATCATTTCAAGAAACGGCTCAAAGTCCGTTTCGTTTTCCTCGTGTCAAGTCCACGCCCAACTGTTTTAACTTGCGGTACAGGTGAGTTCTCTCCAGTCCGGTCTTTTCTGCCACGCGGGTCATGGACCCATTTTCTTTGGCCAGGTGGTATTCAAAATAGGCTTTTTCGAACTCGTCACGAGACTCCCGCAAGGGTTTGTCCAGCATGAAGCTCTGCAGTGACTGGAGTCCGACCTCGATCACGACCGGGCCTGCCGGCTGCTGAACGGTAACAACTTCCATGACTTGCACAGCAGCGACAGTCGTAGCCATCAACGGGGCCGCAGTTTTTCGGACTGAGCCACGGGCCAGGCCTTGTTCAACGGCCTTGAGCAATTTTTGCAGGGTGATTGGCTTCTCAAGGAAGGCCAAAGCACCGATCTTTGTGGCTTCAACAGCCGTGTCAATGGTGGCATGCCCGCTCATCATGATCACAGGCATGGTGAGCGCGCCGGTGCTGGACCATTCTTTGAGCAAAGTGACGCCATCGGTGTCCGGCATCCAGATGTCAAGCAAGACCAGGTCGGGCCGGTTCCGCAACCGGGCTGCACGGGCCTGAGCCGCATTCTCGGCGACTTCGACGTTGTGCCCCTCGTCGTTCAAAATTTCCCACAAGAGATCGCGGATGCCAAGCTCGTCGTCAACCACCAGAATATTTGCCATTTTTTAGTGAGTCCCTTTGATTTTCCGTTGTTGCGCGCTCAACGCTACACAACGTTTTCCACCGCGAATGATAGCGACACTTGAGCTCCAACGGTCTTGCCGTCAACGATGCGGTTTGCAACGTCAACGCGAGTTCCGTGCTCATCGGCGATTTTCTTCACCACGGCCAATCCGAGCCCAGTGCCCCGGACTTTAGTTGTGACATAGGGCTCAAAGGCGCGCTTCAGAATATGCTCTGGAAACCCGGTGCCGGAGTCGATGACGCTCAATCTGACGCGTCCTGCCGCCTCTAGCCATTGGGTCTTGATCGTGACGGGTTGATGGTTGCCGCTTTGACCGGAAGATTCCGAGGCGTCCTGGGCATTTTGGATCAGGTTGTGTATGACTTGGCGCAATTGCTGTGGATCTCCCTGCACTTTGGGGCAGGCTACATCCAGGTCCACTTGAACCGGCACGGGCATGGTTTCACTGGCATACAGGTGCATGACATCGACCACCAAGGCATTGAGATCAACCGGGATCAACTCTGCTGCCGGCAAGCGCGCATAGTCCCGAAATTCATTCACCAGCCGTTTCATGGCATCAACCTGATCGACGATGGTCTTGACGGATTTGGTCAGAATGGCTTGTTCGGCGGGTGCGACTTTGCCAGACAGCTTCATTTCCAGCCGTTCTGCGGACAGTTGGATGGGCGTCAGGGGATTTTTGATTTCATGAGCCAGACGTCTGGCAACCTCTCCCCAAGCCTGGGAACGTTGAGCCGAGACGATTTCAGAGATGTCGTCAAATACGAGTAGCCTTGTAGCGCCGGGCAATTCGGCTCCACGGGCCACCAGGATGATGGCCTCATCTGCCTGCCGGCCCGTCAGTGCAGCCGCTGTGTTTCCAATCTCAAACGATTGCTGCCAGTGGTCCAGCCCATGTTCGCTGCGTGCGCCCAGAAATGAATCGAACTGAGCCTGTATGCCGATGCCAAATGTTTGCAGGCCTTCAATGTCAGCCAGCCGGTGGCCCTCATGGGTGGCCATCGGTAGCCGAAGGATGCGCGTGGCGCCCGGATTGGAGGATTGAATTACGCCGTTGGAGTCCAGCACCATGACACCTGAGGTGAGGTTGTCCAATATGGTCTGAAGATTGGCCCTGGCGGCATTGACCTGGCTCATGCTGGTTTGTACAGACTGTCGGGCATCAGCCAGTTGCTGGGTCATGTCGGCAAACGAACGAGTCAATCCGTCCATTTCGTCCTTTCCCTGCAGCGTTGGCTTGGGCGTCAAGTCTCCGGCTGCCACCTGGCGCACGCCATCAGCCAATAACAACAGGGGGCGTGCGATCTGATTGCCAAAGACAACGGCCAACAAGATCGCACCAAATACAGCGAGAAACAGACTGAGCGTAAGCGTGCCGATGTACATGCGCCGCAAGCCATCACGAGCCAACGCACGCTCCTGGTACTCTCGGTTGGCCTCCGTGACCGCCAGTGCATTGGCC
>CAZBKX010000312.1:0-6912 GCA_964492535.1 uncultured Rhodoferax sp.
GCCCTCTACCAAAAACAGCGCCTGAACGCCCAAGTAGGTCGCAACAGGCACCGCTGTGTTGCGCAGACCATGACGCACCAATGCCTGTGAATCCGTCAGGCCCTTGGTTCGTGCAAATTCAAATGAAGGCGACTCCACGACGTCGCGCATGGTGGCGCGGGTCACCCGGGCCAGCCCCGCGGCCAATCCCAAGCCCAGCGTCAGTGCGGGCAAGACCATGCTGGCTTGGTTGTCGTCGCCGGCCACCGGTAAAAATCCCCATTGCACCGCCACCAGCAGCATGAGCAGCACCGCCAGCAAAAAGGGGGGCACAGCGCGCAGCACCACGCTTAAGACCCAGGTGAGGCGATCCACCCAGCCGCCGGGGCGCAAACCCGACCACAGCCCCAGTGGCACGCCAAGCGCAACGGCCACAGCCAGCGCGCCCGCAGACAAACGCAATGTGGCGCCCAGATGGTGGGTTATTTCGTGCCAAACCGCGCGCTGGGTAACCAGCGATTGCCCCAGATTCAGGGTGGCCATGTCGCGCAACCAATGCAGCAAGGCCAGCCACGCCGGGTGATTCAGGCCCAATTCGATGCGCACCGCATCTGCGGCGGCATTGCTCACCAGGTCATAGCCATAGCGGCCGGCTGCGATGCGGGTTGCCAGGTCTCCGGGCAGCGAACGCACCAGGAGAAAGCACAGCGTACCGATGATGAGGGCCAGGGCGACCACCTGCAGCAGGCGTCGCCCCAGCATCATGAGCCAGGGGTTGGGACGTGTGTTCATGTTTTCCACTCCATTGCAGTGATTCTGTAAGAGCGTTCCAGTGGGTCCAGCGTGACACCGTGCAAGCGCCGGTTGACGGCCACGTGCTGGCGATACCAGGTCACCGGAATCACGGGCAGTTCAGCATGCAGGCGGCGGGTGATGTTGGCACGCAGCTCGGCGGCCCGCTCTGGCGCGGGGTTGCTGCGGGTCAGCTCCTGCAGTGCCTGAACCACAGCATCGCTGTGCCAGCCCATGGCGCCCCAGTCGCCGCCACGGGCCGAGAAGTCTTGAGCCAGTGTGCCTGCGGGGTCCGGCACATTGGCATAGTTGCGCGCAGCCAGGGCCAACTGGAGGCTGCCGTCGCGGTGGCCCAGCGGCACTTCGCCCGAGTTGCCAATACTCACCTTGACGGCGATGCCTGCCAGTCGCCATTGCTCTTGCAACGCGGTGGCAATCAGCGGGAGTTCCGGACGGTCCGGGAAGGTGCGCAAGGCCAGGCGCAGCGGCTGACCCTCGGCGTCCCGCAGCCCATCGTGGCCGGCGCGCCAGCCGCACTCGCGCAGCAGGCGGGCTGCGCCTTCGGGGTCATGCTGTAGTGCAGGCAGTGCGGTGTTATGCCAGCTGCGCAGGGAGGGTGCAAACAGTTGCGTGGCCGCCAGATCATCGTCGCGCATCAGGGCGTGGGCAATGCCCCCGCGATCAATGGCCATGCTCAAGGCTTGACGCACCCGCACATCGCTGAGCGCTGGCAGGCCGGCATTAACCTTGATGATCACGGTGCGCGGCAGCGTGACCGAGACAATGCCCACCCGCGAACGCCTGCGCAAGCGTTTAAGGCTGGCGGGGTCGAGCCCATAGGTCAGATCGGCCTGTCCGCTTTCCGCCATGAGCGCGCGCGTTTCGGCCCGGCTGGCCGCCAGGTAGTGCACGGCTTGAATGGCGGGCCGAACGCCGTCAAATCCATCGAAGACGGTGGTTTCAATCTGCTGAGGTGGCACCAGCGCCGTGATGCGGTAGGGCCCGCTGCCGACAATGGCGCGTACCTTGCCATCAGCACCGTAGCTGGCGGGTGCCAGCACCATGGTGCTGCTGTGGGCCAAAAGGGAGGGCAGGGCAGCGTGGGGTCGCTGCAGGCGAATCACCACGGTGCGATCGCCGGAAGCCGACAGGGCCTCAATGGGCGCCTGGCTCAAAAGCGCCGGCGGTATCCGGGCTGCTTCCAGGCAGCGCACCACGGCGTTGGCCGTGACAGCCGTACCGTCGTGAAACCGTGCGTCCGGACGCAATTCAAAGCGCCAGGTCAGTCCGTCGGGTGACGTTTGCCAGCTCTGTGCCAAAGCCCCTTGGGGGGCGCCATCATCGCGAGCGCCCATGAGCGTTTCTGTGACCTGAAGGCGCGTGAACATGTATCCGCTGTTGGCAGGCGCAAGCCCGCTGATCTCCCAGGGGCCTACGATGTTCAGCGGCGGTGGGACCGCCGGGGCGACCTGCGCACGGGCGGCAGACAAAGGGCCTGCCGCCAGCGCCAGAACCGGCAGTCTCAATGCACTGCGCCGGGTCAGGGCGCAGCGCTTGTCTGGTGCAGGCGTCATGTCAGAACTTGGCTTGCAGACCGACGGTCACCGTGCGGGCCGAGCCCGGTGTCACCCACACCCGGCTGTAGGAGCTGGTGTAGTGCGTGACATCAAACAAGTTGTCCACGTCCACCGACAGGTTCAGCTTGGGGCCCAGGCGCCAGTAAGCCATGAGCTTGGCAGTGGTGTAGCTGGGCAAATCAAAGGCGGGCGTGCCGGCATTGGCCTCGGCTTGCGTGCGGGCCTGGCCCAGACGTTTGCCTACATGGGTCATGCCGCCCCCGATGCCATAGCGCTGGCCGTTGGCCAGCAGGTTTTCGTACACGGCGAGGATGCTGCCGTTGACCTTGGGTACGTTCAGCAGGCGTCCACCGGTCTCCAGCGCGTTGTCACGGGTGACTTCCACGTGATTGAACACCAGGCTTGCGTTCGTGCGCCAGTTTGTGCCCATGCGGCCAGCCAGGTCCAGTTCCAGACCTCGGCTGCGCACCTCGCCAGCGGCCACTGAAAAGCCGGCATTGCCTGGGTCGCTGGTCAGGACGTTGTGCTTGCGGATGTCGAACAAGGCCGCAGTGGCCCCCATGCGCTTGTCGGCGCTTTCCCACTTGGCACCCAGCTCCAACGCGCGTGCTGCTTCCGGCTCAAATCCGCTGCCTGCTGCGTCACTGCCCGTGTTGGGCCTGAAAGAGCGCCCAGCGTTGCCGTAGATTGTCCAGCGATCCGACGGGAGCCAGCTGGCGCCGACGCGGGGTGACAAGGCCGAGGGGGCTTGGTCAGTGGTTTTTCCGGTAATGAGGTTGTGCAGCGATTGCTCGTAATTGTCGGCGCGCAGCCCGGTCATCAGCCGCCACTGTGGTCCCAGTTTGATGGTGTCCTGCACATACACCGCATTGTTGGTTTGCTTCTCTTGTGTGTCGGTATTGCGCCGGGGCGTCGGCTGGGTTTGGCCGTACACCGGGTTAAAAATATCAATGGCGTAAGGTGCAGCAGCGCTGGGGTTCACCCGGAGCATGAGCGAATCCATATTGAAGCGAAAGGTCTCCACGCCCATCAGCACCTCATGTTCCAACTGCCCGGTGCGCAAGGTGCCTTGCAACTCAGCCTGCAGTGCCAGATCGTCCGACAGGTAGTCGCGGTAGCGGCGCTGGCGGGTGAGCGTGCGCCCGTCAACGCTCAATGCGGTCGGCTCGGTCGAGAAGCCCACAAGCGCAGCCTCCCGGTAAGAGAAGCCAACGCGGCTGCGCCAGTCAGCGCTCCAGTCGTGGGATACCAGCAGCTGGTGCGTTTGGTTGCTCACGATGGCGTCGCCATCGGCGGGCTCGCCTGAAAAGCGGCTGACGGGCATGGCGCCCAATTGGTTGTTGACTGCAACGACACCCCGGTCCAGCGGGGTGGCATGGCGCAGAAACTCGCCGGTGTATTCCAGCACCGTGTCCCGCCCAAGCTTCCAGGTGAACGCGGGGGCCACCACTTGGCGTTGCGCACTGACATGGTCCCGAAAGCTCCCCTTGTCCTCCACGGCCACGTTCAGGCGATAAGCCAGGTTCTCGTTGAGAGGGCCGGTGGTGTCGAGCGCGAGCCGGCCCAGTCCGTAACTGCCCGCGTACGCTTCAACCGAGTGCGCCGACTTCCAGAGTGGCTTCTTGCTCACAATGTTGAGTGTGCCGCCGGGCTCACTGCTGCCGTACAGCGCGCCGGCAGGGCCTTTTAGGAACTCGATGCGCTCCACGCCTGCCAGGTCCCGAGGCGCATTGAACCCCCGGTTGGATGAAAAACCGTTGAACAAGGTGGCCATTCCCGTGTTTTCATTGCCGGGCAGGCCACGGATTGCCACGTTGTCCCACAACCCGCCGAAACTGTTCTGGCGCGAGACACCGCCCACATAGTCCAGCACATCATCAAGTCGCGTGGCGCCCAGATCGTCCAGCGCTTGCCGCGACATGACGCGCACGGATTGAGGCAGTTCACGCAAGGGCAACGTGGACTTGGCACCGTCTGCCTCGTCCGCATAGTAGGTGCCAGATGCGGTGCGGCCCACGACCTCGACGGTAGGCAGCGTGGGGGATTTGGCGTCGCCCTCTGCAGCCCAGGCAGGGGCGATGGAGCTCAAAAAAGTGGCCGCGGCCATGGCGGTCACGGTGCGGGTGGGCTTGGAGAAACAAGAAGAAGGTGACATGGCAATAACAATCAATAATGGACGACAACACGCCCGCAGCTGCCGTACAGGACAAGCTGCCATCGGGCGCGAGCACATCGGCCGCGCAAGGCGGCTCGGAAAAAATGACCGGCGCAGCAACTGGGCCCAGAGGTTGATTACCCAGGCAGAATCGGCGTCGAAAAAAATGGAGCAACCCCTTGGATCGCGTTGCTCTGCGCTATCCAAAAAAGGCGTGGTTTGTCCAAAAAAGGGCCGCTGCTTGAGCAGGGGGCCTGGTGGAATCAGGCCAGAGGGGCAGTCGGGGGATCTCGCGGGGTAAACGGCCAGCGAATCCGTTGGACTCTGGGCGTAACGCCACTTGCCGACAAGATCGCCACGCTGACGGCGCCGGCCACTGGACGGCTCGCCTGGCTGCTGCCCATGGGGGAGTCCAGGGCATGGGTCAGGCACCAAGCACAAGTTACGTGCTGTTCATGGTCAGAGTCGGCGTGCGGGTCGTCTGCATCCTGCCCCGGTGCATGGGCGACCGCCACGAGCTCCTGCACGTGGCCTGCATAGTGCAGCGGCACGCCTGCGATGACGTTGAACAACGCAATCAGCAAAAGCAGGACGGTGGGTGTGATTCGTCTGGTCATGGGGCGTTGGATGATAGTCAATATCCGCCCCGAAACGGGTCGGGCGTCGAAAAAAATCCGGTTTTTACGGCTTGCCTGCAGCCGACTCAGTCCAGCGGGGTTGGCGCGGCCAGCATCTCTTGCAGCAGCCAGGTGCCAGCCCGGCCCAAGGGGCGCTGGCGCGACCAGACAGCATCTACCGCCACGCGTTGTGGCCAGCCACGAGCATCCAACTCCTGCAATTTGTCGATGGCAAACCGCGTGACCATCCAACGCGGAATGGCCGCCCAGCCAAAGCCCAGAACCGCCATCTCCATCAACATCAGATAGCTCGGTGCTGACCAGGATCGGTGTGCTTGCGGCGGCGTGGGGTGAGGGCGGTCCAGGTAGTGGTCCAGCCGGAGTTCGCGGTGTTGGGCCAATACCTCAGGGGTGACGTCCACGCGGCTTGCCAGCGGGTGACTGGCGGCCACGAACAACGTGATTTCGGATTGCTCGGCGATCGTGGCCGATCCGATGTCAGGCGGGTACAAACCCTGCGCGCCCACCACGCCAACATGGGCGCGCCCGGTCTGAACCAGCGACACCAGGTCCCCATCCTCGGCAATCAGGCATTCAAACGCCAGATCCGGGAAGCGCTGTTCAAAGGCGCCAAGCAGCTCCTCAAAGCGGTCTGACTGGTAGGTGTCGGACCAGACCACGCTGAGCCGCGCCTCCAGCCCACCGCCGAGCTGACTCGCGGACAGGTCCAGCCTGTCGCTGGCGGCCAAAATGGCTTGCACTTTGCCCAGGATCACCCGCCCGTGCTCGGTCAGTGTGGGCTTGCGGCTGCTGCGGTCGAAGAGAGTGAGTCCGAGGTCAACCTCCAGGTTGGCGATGGCACTGCTGACGGTGGACTGGCTCTTGCCCAGTTTGCGGGCTGCAGCAGAGAACGAACCCAGGCTGGCCGCTTCAGCAAAGGCGGTCAGGGCTTCCGGAGAATGGCGCATGAGGAGTTAATTTATCTATTTTTACGATGATTAATAACTTTAATGTATTGGAAATATCGATAAAAATGGCGGTATTCAAATTTCAAGATGCCAAAGCCACCCATGAGCCTCCAGAAGTCAGTCAAAGAGCGTTTTTTTCACGCCCTCGGGTTCGAGGTGCTCGCCATCGCCATCTGCGCGCCCTTGGGGGCCGGGTTGCTGGGCTATTCGCTGGCGCACATGGGCGTGTTGACCCTGATGATTTCGCTGATTGCCATGGCATGGAACATGGTGTTCAACTTGGTGTTTGACCGTGCCCAGCGCCGCATGGGCTTTACCCGCACGCTCGGGGCGCGGGCGGTGCATTCGGTATTGTTCGAGATTGGCCTGATCCTGGCCGTGGTGCCATTGGCTGCCTGGTGGCTGGACATCGGGCTGTGGGAGGCCTTTGTGCTGGACATCGGCATTGTGTTGTTCTTCCTGCCGTACACCTTTGTGTTCAATTGGACTTACGACCACGTCCGCGCGCGGGTGGTGATGCGCTAAGCCGTCAGCACAATAGGCTCCAGCGCCTCGCCCTGCGTCATGATGCGGCCAATGATGGCGGTGTGCGGGTAGCCCAGCGCCTTGAGTGCCGCCACGCAGGCGTTCCCCCGGTGTGCGGGCACACTGGCCAGCAGGCCGCCGGCTGTTTGGGGGTCAAAAATCAGCGGATAGCGCGGGTGCTGGGCAAAGGCCTCCTGGTTGCGCAGCGCACGGGCGGTCAGAGCCGCAGGGTAGGTGGTTTCGACGCCCGCCGTGCCCGGAAATGGCCCGATGTCTCTGGCGTTGACGAGCGTGTCCAG
>CAZBKX010000313.1:0-6584 GCA_964492535.1 uncultured Rhodoferax sp.
TTATGCCGGCATCCGCCCCAAGCGCATCGGCAAACAGGGCGAACGCCCGGCCAAGGCGCTCAAGACCTACGGCGTAGAGTATGTGGAGGTGCGCCTGTTTGACCTGAACCCCTTCATTGACATCGGCATTGCCCCCGAGCAAAGCACGTTTGCCGATGTGTTCCTGCTGATGTGCCTGTTCCGGGACAGCCCGCCGATCAGCAGCCGCGAGCAAGCCGAAAACAACGAAAACAAAAGCCGCGTGGTTACCCGCGGCCGCCAGCCTGACCTGAACTTGCTGGTGCACAACCGAGAGCAGCCCTTTCGGCCGCTGGCGCACGAGCTTTTTGACGACATGCAGCCCTTTGCCGAGATGCTCGACACGGCCTACGGCAGCACTGGCTACGCCACCACCCTGCAACGCCTGCGCAACCGCATTGACCACCCGGAGACCACACCGTCTGCCCAGATACTGGAGGCCGCGCGGGCCAACGGCGGCTATTTCAATTGCGCGCTGCAGTTGTCGCAGCAGCACCACGAGCATCTGCTGGCACAGCCGTTGGATCAAGCCGCGCAGGCACGGTTCATCGCCAGCGCGGCCGAATCGCTAGCGGAACAACAGCGTCTGGAAGCCCTGCCGCAAGAGCGTTTTGAGGACTATGTGGCGCGTTATTACGCCTGAATGTGGAGTTTCAAGGCTTTTAGGCCTCTGGCCGGCGTATTCACTGGGCAAGCAGCGATCTTTTTAATTAGCATCCCGCTGGGTCTTAAGGCTGTGAGGGTGCAGGTGCCGCAATAACGGCTTGCCTCAAAAACAGAGAATGACGGTTTGCGGCAGCGCCTGGCCGTGCGGCAGTCCTAAAATCCGGCCATGACTCCCCCCATATCGCCCCGCCGCAAACTGCCCATTGGTATTCAGAGCTTTGCCAAGTTACGCGAAGAAGGGTGCTACTACGTCGACAAAACCGCGCACGCGCTGCAGTTGATTGACAGTGGCAGTTACTACTTTTTAAGCCGCCCCCGGCGTTTTGGCAAAAGCCTGTTTCTGGACACCTTGAAGGAGTTGTTTGAGGGCAACCAAGCGCTGTTTACCGGCTTGGCCGCAGAGACCCGCTGGGACTGGTCCAAGAAATACCCGGTGATCCGCATCGGCTTTGGCGAGGGCGTGCTGCGCAACCGTGCCGAGCTCGATCAAAGCATGGGCGAATCGCTTCGCGTCAACCGGCAGATGCTGGGTTTGCAGCTGCCCGAGGGCTTGTCCGCAACCAACTTGCCGGGCAACCTGGCAGATTTGATCGCGCAAGCCCATCAAAGCACCGGACAGCGTGCCGTGGTGTTGATTGACGAATACGACAAACCCATTTTGGACAACATCGACAACAGCGCGGTGGCCATCGAGATGCGCGAGGGGCTTAAAAACCTGTATTCGGTGTTGAAGGGGTCAGACGCGCATTTGAAGTTTGTTTTTATGACAGGTGTGTCCAAGTTCAGCAAGGTCAGCCTGTTCTCGGGGCTGAACAACCTGAAAGACATCACCCTGGACGAACGGTATAGCGCCATTTGCGGCTACACCGATGCGGATGTAGACACGGTGTTTGCCTCCGAGCTGCCGGGGCTGGACCGGGAGCGAATTCGCCAGTGGTACAACGGCTACAACTGGCTGGGCACGCCGGTGTACAACCCGTTTGGGCTACTGCTGCTGTTTGACACCCGCAAGTTCGCTCCCCACTGGTTTGAAACGGGCACACCGACGTTTTTAATCAAACTACTGCAACAACGCCAACAGTTCACGCCCGACCTGAGCCGTGTGGTGGCCTCCGAGTCGCTCTTATCCACTTTTGATGTGGACAACATTCCCGTTGAAGCATTGATGTTTCAGGCCGGGTACCTGACGATCGCCAGTCATAGGCAGATCATCGGGCGGCTGGAATTGACGCTCAAATACCCCAACCTGGAGGTGCAGGCGGCGCTGAACGACAGCCTGCTGCAGAGCTTGACCGGAGCCCAAAATCTGCCGGGGCCGCACATCAGCAATCTATACGACTTGCTGATGGCCAGGGACTTTGCCGGGCTCAAGGATTTGTTTCATGCCTTTTACGCCAGCATTGCCAACGACTGGTACCGCAAGAACGAGATGAGTGGGTTTGAGGGTTACTACGTGAGCATCTTCTACAGCTACTTTGCCGCACTGGGCCTGGATATTCGGCTGGAAGACCCGACAAATAAGGGCCGCATTGACATGACGGTGTTGTTTGATGGCCAGGTGTTTTTGTTTGAGTTCAAGGTGGTGGAGCTGAACCCGGCGGGTGCCGCACTGCAGCAGATCAAGGACAAGGGCTACGCCGGCAAGTACAAAGTCCGGGGCGAGCCGATTCACCTGATTGGCGTGGAGTTCAGCAAGGCCAGCCGCAACATTGTGGGTTTTGAGGTGGAGACGATACAAAATTTATAGCGTCAAGCATCTATTCTGCTGGGGCTAGAGGCTGATTACATCAAAAACCTAGATGAGCGAGATAACGAAGGCGCATAACTTGAGTCAACAAGTCCACCCGCCTCAATATGCAAAAAATAGAACCCTGTATTTACAATGCCCCAAGCACCTGGAGAAAGACATGACAGGCATTTTGAGGTTGCCAGACCAATTGGTGGCAAAAGCAAAGCTTCGTGGCGTGGCAGAGCCTCTGCCCGAAGTAGCGTGCCGTGAACGGAACTCCCGTCTGGATCGTCTGCTGGATTCTCGCGCCAGCGAAAAACTGACCACCGTAGGACCCCAAGTGGAGTGCGTTCTCAAAAAAGTTGCGTGAGGCGGGTGCAGACGTCGAAATCGTTGGCTCCCTGGCGCGAGGTGACTTCAAAATTCATTCTGATGTTGATTTTTTGATCTCGAACAAGGGGTCTTTGTCGGAGGTAGATGTCTTCAACATCACCTCTGATCACCTTAAAGATGCGCCCTTTGATCTTGTTTTTGCAGACAAACTCAAACCCCAAAATTTGATGCTGATGCGCAGCGATGCGAACCGGAGATAACAATGCCGAGTCATCCAGTTTTCTTGATTGTGCGGGCAAAAACTGCAGAAGCAGCCCGTGCTCTTGCCCATATGGAGAAGGTTGACGATCAACAAAGGGCGCTGGCCATGACGCACCCAACGCTTTATTGAAAAAACAGAGTAGCCAAAGGTCTGGCTGGCTCTGAGCGCAATACGTTTGCAGCGAGGCAGCAGGCTACTGCTTGCAGCGCGCAAAGACCCACATCACGCCTTTGAGTCAAGGCTTATCGCGGACATTCAGCGCAACTGCCTCACCACCGCCAGCAGCACACTCGCTCCCAGCTTTTTGGAGCGCTCGCCGTTCCAGCCCACACGGTCATCAGGCAAGTCCGCGTTGTCCTTGAAGGGCATCTCGATGGTGAAGGCCAGGCACATTTCAGGCCTCCGGGCGGCATCCTTTGCCCCTTGATGCACAATGCACTGTGCATACAAATAGGAGGTCAACCATGCAAAAGCGAATGACGATCACCCTGGATGAGGCTGTTTACGATGGGTTGATGCGCGTGGTGGGACGCGGCAAGGTGAGCCACTTTCTGGAGTCGCTGGCCAGGCCGCACGTGCTTGACACCGCGCTGGACGACGGCTACGCCGCCATGAGCCAAGACGAAAATCGAGAGAAAGAAGCGTCAGAGTGGATCAACGGCTTGATTGGGGACGGTGCCAATGCAACGCGGTGAGGTGTGGTGGGTAGAGTTTGACCCTTCAATTGGCAGCGAAATTCGCAAGACCCGGCCGGGCATCATCGTTAGCAACAATGCCGCCAATCGCAATCTATCTCGCGTCATCGTCGTGCCCGTCACCAGCAATACCGAGCGCCTATTTCCCGGTGAGGCCTATGTGAGCGTAGCGGGCACCCCAAGCAAGGCTATGGCGGATCAGCTCATGACCGCTGATAAAGCGCGGCTTAAAACCCGGGTGGGCGAGTTGTCCAAAGCAGACATGCTCGCCGTGGACGCCGCCATGCGGGTGCAATTGGCGCTTTCAAAATAGGCCGTCTGCTGCAAGGCACAGGCTACTTCTTGCAGCGCACAAAAGCCCACATCACGACTTTGAGTCAAGGCTTGTCGCGGGCGATTCAGCGCAACTGCCCCACCACAGCCAGCACTGCCAACAACACACTCGCCCCCAGCTTTTTGGAGCGCTCGCCGTTCCAGCCCACACGGGCATCGGGCAAGTCGGCGTTGTCCTTGAAAGGCATCTCGATGGTGAAGGCCAGGCAGTCAAAGTTTTGGCCCACCCAGTGGGTGGCCAAGGCCTGATTGGCGGTGCCCGCTGGCGTGGTGCCGTAGCCGTGCTTTGTCTGAAAATCTGGGCACGTGGATTGCCAGGACGCCTTGAAGGTGTTCGCAAGGGCTTGCAGGCGCGGCGTGTAGCCGGGGTTGCCCTCGGTGCCGGCCACAAAGTTGTAGGGCAGACCCTCGTCGCCATGGGCATCCAGAAACAGGTCCACACCTGTTTGCTGCATCGCCTGGCGCACCAGAAACACCTCTGGCGACGTCTCCAAGGTGGGCGCGGCCCACTCGCGGTTGAGGTTGGCGCCCGCCGCGTTGGTGCGCAGGTTGCCGCGCACAGCGCCATCGGGGTTCATGTTGGGCACCACATAAAACACGCATTGGGCGAGCAGCACACGGGCCACCGGGTCGGCCCGGTCCGTCAGGCGGGCCAAAAAACCCTCGGCAAACCACTCGGCCATGCTCTCACCAGGGTGCTGGCGGGCAATCAGCCAGACCTTCTTTTTGTGAGCCTCAGGCGTGGCGCTTTGAGGATCCGTGAGGCACAGCAGCGTCATGTCGCGCCCGTCCAGCGTACTGCCCAGGCGCTGTACCGCCACGCCCTCGTGCGCGCCGGTGGAGGCGATCAGGTCCAGATGGCGCTCGTATGAATAGGGTTCGAAATAGGCCAGATACAGGGCGTCGGATTGCGGTGTGACGTTCACCACCATCTGCTGCCCATCAAACTGCGCGTCTACGCGAAACCAGTGCTGGCGGTCGGTGCTGGCCACCACCCGGTAGCCGTCCCAGCCTTTGGGGAAGGCACAGGCACCCGCGTTCAAAAAGCGCAGGGTCACCGGCACACCTTTGGCACCGTGCAGGCAAAAGTGAAACCACTGCGCAAATTCACTGGCGTTGTCGGGGCGAATCCTGAGTTGGATGTCGCGCGGGTTTGCCAGGGTGACGACCTCAATCGCGCCGGAATCAAAATGGGAAGAAATGTAAAGCGTTGTCATGCAGGGCCCAGGTAGGGCGCGATTGTAAAAGTCACCTGTACACGGGGGACATCGCGAGTGACCCGGCCCCGTCAGGGGGTGGGATACTCGGCCCACTTGATCTTGATGTAGCCTACGTTGGCGTGTTGATAGGGGACTTGGTATGTTGAGAAGACTGTTTATGGGCACCAGCGCCGCGCTGGTGCTGGCGCTGTCGGGCTGCGCCTATGGACCGCGCGCCCGCGTCGATGTGCCGCCGATTGTGTTTGTGCATGGCAATGGCGACTCGGCGGCTTTGTGGCAGACGACCTTGTGGCGCTTTGAATCCAATGGCTGGCCGCGCGACCGGCTGTTTGCCCTGCAGCAGCCCTACCCGCTGGCGCGCGATGACGACAGCACAGAGCAGCCGGGGCGTAACTCCAGCGCCGAGCACATGGCTTTTTTGAAAGCCGAAGTTGACAAAGTGCTGGCCCAAAGCGGTGCCAAGCAAGTGGTTCTGGTGGGCAACTCGCGCGGGGGCTATGCCATTCGCAACTACATCCAGAACGGAGGCGGTGACAAAACCGTGAGCCACGCCGTGCTGGGTGGCACACCCAACCATGGCGTGTGGTCAATTCCGGGGTTCAGGGAAGGCAGCGAGTTCTCGGGTACCGGCGCCCTGTTAAAGCGGCTGAACGCCCCGCGCAATGCAGCGGGTGACGAGGTGGATGGCCCGGTCAAATGGCTCACCATTCGCTCCGACAACAACGACAAGTTCTCGCAACCCGAGGGCGAGTGGATCGGTGCCAAAGGCAAACCCACCGGCGTGGGCTTTGACAACCCGGCGCTCAAGGGCGCCGAGAACATCGTGCTGACCCGGGCCGACCATCGCGAAACCTCCTACTCCCCGGCCGCGTTTGACGCCACCTACCGGTTCATCACCGGCACGGCGCCCGCCTCCCCCCGGATTTGGCCCGAACTGAACCCGGTGCTGGACGGCGTCGTGACCGGCATGGGCCTGAAGCCAGGCGACAACACCACCGGCAGTTACACCAACAACCTGCCCGTGCCCAAAGCGCAGGTGGAGGTGTATGCCGTGGACAGCCAAAGCGGTTTGCGCCTGGGCGGTCCAGTGCACGCCAAAGCCGTGGGGGCAGATGGCCGATGGGGCCCGTTCAAGGGAAGCTCGGGTGTGCCTTATGAATTTGTCATCAAAGCACCCGGCTATGCCACCACCCACATCTACCGCAGCCCATTCCCGCGCGGCAGCAACCTCGTGCACCTGAAGCCTGAGCGCATTCTGGACGCGGACCTGCCGGCGTTCTCCATTGTTCACCTGGTGCGCCCGCGCGGTTACCTCGATCCCACCACGC
>CAZBKX010000314.1:0-5881 GCA_964492535.1 uncultured Rhodoferax sp.
GATTTCCATATCGTTTTCGAAAAAAATAATACCATTTCTCACCAACCCGCGGGCTCAACTAGCACACCACGCGATTCGCCTTGCGTGCCAGTTACTCCGTTCAAAAATCGACGGGCTCACTGACGCACTTCAAAGGATGCCCAGCCTTGTTGGCGGCCTCCAGAACCTGGTCGACCTTGGTTGCAGCCACATCCTTGGAGTACACGCCGCACACTCCCTTGCCGTCCAGATGAATCTTCAGCATGATCTGGGTCGCCGCTTCAAGGTCCTTGCCAAAAAACTCTTGAATGACGACCACCACGAACTCCATGGGCGTGTAATCGTCGTTGAGCATGACGACCTGGTACATCTGCGGTGGTTTGGTTTTTTGTGTTCTTCTTTCCAATACGACCGAACCGCCATCGTCCTGATCGGGCATCCGGATCGGCGCAGTGGGTGGAGTGAGGGGAGATTTTGTTGCCATGTTTGGATTCTATCGACCGCACCGAAGCACTGCGTGGTCAAGGTGAATTTGAGACTGTTTCCCACCGTTCAAGCGATGGACACAAAAAAAAACCGCTCAAAGCAGTAAAACTTGAGCGGTTGATGGGCGAGAAGTTGAGACCCTGCGCCAGCAGTCAAGCTGAGTTACATATTTTCGATCATGACCTGCCCAAACCCCGAGCAACTGACTTGTGTTGCACCGTCCATCAATCGCGCGAAGTCATAAGTGACCTTCTTGCTATTGATGGACTTCTTCATGGAGCTGATGATCAGGTCCGCAGCTTCGATCCACCCCATGTGGCGCAGCATCATCTCGGCAGAGAGGATCTCGGAGCCCGGGTTCACATAGTCTTTGCCAGCGTATTTCGGCGCCGTACCATGCGTTGCCTCAAAGCAGGCAATCGTGTCGCTCAGGTTGGCACCAGGTGCAATCCCGATACCGCCCACTTGAGCGGCCAACGCGTCTGACACATAGTCACCATTCAGGTTCAGAGTGGCAATCACGCTGTATTCAGCGGGGCGCAACAGGATTTGCTGCAAAAAGGCATCTGCAATGCTGTCCTTGACAATGATGTCCTTGCCCGTCTTGGGGTTCTTGAACTTGCACCAGGGGCCGCCATCAATCAACTCGGCACCAAACTCTTTTTGGGCCAGTGCGTAGGCCCAATCACGGAAGCCACCTTCGGTGTACTTCATGATGTTGCCTTTGTGAACAATGGTCAGGCTTGGTTTGTCATTGTCAATGGTGTACTGCAGCGCCTTGCGCACCAAACGCTCGGTGCCCTCCCGCGACACGGGCTTGATACCGATGCCCGAGGTGTTGGGGAAACGAATCTTGTTGACACCCATTTCCTCCTGTAGGAATTTGATCAACTTCTTGGCTTTGTCGGACTCGGCTTCAAATTCGATACCTGCGTAAATGTCCTCCGAGTTCTCACGAAAGATCACCATATTGGTCTTTTGTGGCTCTTTCACCGGACTGGGCACGCCGTCGAAGTATTGAATCGGACGCAGACAGACATACAAATCCAACTCCTGACGCAAGGCGACGTTGAGAGAGCGAATGCCTCCGCCCACCGGCGTCGTCAACGGGCCTTTGATGGAGACAACGTACTCGCGCAGCGCCTGAAGCGTTTCTTCAGGCAACCAAACATCAGGGCCGTACACGTTGGTGGATTTCTCGCCGGCATAGACCTCCATCCAATGGATTTTTTTCTTGCCACCATAAGCCTTGGCGACCGCTGCATCCACCACCTTCAACATCACCGGCGTGATATCGAGCCCGGTGCCGTCGCCTTCGATGAATGGAATAACAGGTTCGTCCGGCACGTTAAGTGACATGTCGGCGTTGACTGTGATTTTTTGGCCTTCTGAAGGAACCTTAATGTGCTGATACATGTGTTTTCGTCTCCGTTGAGGGGGTCAATTTGAGCTCATGGGCCGGTCACCGGAACCGCGCGAAAAATCATGTTTGAAGCTGACTCCAACCCAACGAAATATTTTAGTCCCAAATAATTGTTGGATTCTGTCAACTTGGGTTGAAGGCACCCCGTTACGGATATGCCTTCCATTGGATTGGGGGGGATTTTAAAAACAACGTTATCCCAAGGAAATTGAACATGAACAAACTTATCGCTGCTTTGGTCGCTGGTCTCTTTGCTGCTGGCGTTTTCGCCGCTGATGCGCCCGCGACTGCGGCGGCCAAGGCAGCTGCCCCGGCAGCAGCCAAGGCGGCTGCACCCGCAGCGGCCGCTGCTGCTGCGCCTGCGGCTGCAGCTGCCGCCGCGCCTGCAGCAGCAACCGCTGCCGCAGCCAAGGTAGAAACAAAAGCAGAGAAAGCTGCTGCAGCCAAGGCAGCCAACGTAGAAAAAGCGGCCGCTGCAAAGAAAGCCAAAGAAGACAAGGCCGCCGCTGCCAAGTTGGCTAAAGAAGAAAAAGCGGCTGCCGCCAAGAAAGCCAAAGAAGACAAGGCTGCCGCTGCCAAGTTGGCCAAAGAGGAAAAGGCAACTGCTGCCAAAAAGTAATCCTCTACGTGAGATAAAAGTGCCCGCTGTTGCGGGCATTTTTGTGTCTGAGTGGGCATGTCCCAAAAGCATCCATCAAAATAGAGCCATGAAACACACCGCTATCGCAACCGTTCTTGTCGGATTGGCATCGTTCTTCGGTCAAGCCAGCTTCGCGCAGGATGCTCCGCAAATGAATCTTCCGCGTGTCAAGCTTTCGGCAGGTATGCATTTGATAGACGCACAGGTGGCAGCCTCCGACGCCACCCGTGCCACCGGGCTGATGCATCGCAGGGACATGCCTCAAACGGAAGGCATGTTGTTTGTGTTCGAGCAACCCACCGTGCAGTGCTTCTGGATGAAAAACACGTTGTTGCCGCTGACCGCTGCGTTTGTTGAGGACGACGGCACCATCGTCAATCTGGCTGATATGAAGGCCCAGACCACCGAATCCCACTGCTCAGCCAAGCCTGTTCGCTACGTGCTTGAAATGAACCAGGGCTGGTTCGGCAAGAAGGGCCTCAAAGCCGGCTTCAAGCTTGGCGGTACGCCATTTGATGCCCGATAAATAAAAAAAGCCACCGCACGAGGTGGCCTTTGTGTGGCTTGAAGCCTTAGGCGAAGTTGGCTTCTGCGAAGCTCCAGTTCACCAGCTTGTCCAAATAGGTTTCGACAAACTTGGGACGCATGTTGCGGTAGTCGATGTAGTAGGCATGCTCCCACACGTCAACGGTCAGCAGTGCCTTGTCGGCGGTGGTCAGCGGAGTACCGGCAGCACCCATGTTGACGATGTCCACCGAGCCGTCGGCCTTCTTGACCAACCAGGTCCAGCCCGATCCGAAATTGCCCACAGCAGATTTCACAAACGCTTCCTTGAAGGCTGCGTAAGAACCCCACTTGGCATCGATCGCTGCAGCCAACGCACCTGTTGGCTCGCCACCGCCTTGAGGCTTCATGCAGTTCCAGAAGAAGGTGTGGTTCCAGATTTGTGCTGAATTGTTGTAGATGCCGCCGGTGGATTTCTTGATGATCTCCTCCAGGGACATGTTCTCGAATTCGGTGCCTTTTTGCAGGTTGTTCAGGTTCACAACATAGGCGTTGTGGTGCTTGCCGTGGTGGTACTCCAGGGTCTCCTGTGAGTAGCTGGGCGCCAGGGCGTCAATGGCGAAAGGAAGGGGGGGCAGTGTGTGTTCCATGAGGTCCTTTTGGGTTGTTGTTAACTCAAACATTGTAGAAACTTTGATCAACCGGGTGCCACAACGGTCAAATCAACCGCGCCGTCAGCAAGGGTGGCTTGCACCCGTTGCCCTGGGGAGGTTTGACCGACGCTGGTGATGGTTTCGCCCCGTTGATTGGTCAGCCAGGCGTATCCGCGCTGCAGCACAAGAGTGGGGTCCAGCAAGCCCAGTCGCAGCGCGGCGCGTTGCAGGCGCTCGTCCCGGCGCTGCAGGCCACGCTGCATCGCTGTGGGCAGGGCGCCCTCAAGGGTTTGCAACTCTTGCGATTTTTGCTTCAAAAAATGCAGGGCAGACGATTGCAACCGCTGGGCGCTGGAGGCCAACCGCAGGCGCTGACGGCCTGCCAGAGCTGACGGACGGCCCAACCGGGCCACCGTCAAGTCCAGCCGCTGACTCTGCCGGTCCAGATGCCGAACCACCGCATCTTGAAGACGGCGCGCAACGATGTCGAGAGCGCCCATCCACACCTCGCGGGGCTGCGCCACCAACTCGGCCGCTGCCGTAGGAGTGGGTGCTCGCAGGTCAGCCACAAAATCAGCGATGGTGAAGTCGGTCTCGTGGCCCACGCCGCAAACAATGGGCACCGGGCTCATCGCCAGCGTACGGGCCAACTGCTCATCATTGAAAGCCCACAAATCCTCCATGGACCCGCCCCCGCGCACCAGCAGGATCACGTCAATGACAGGGACCGATTTCGGGGCCTTTTTAGATGAAATATTAACCAAATCAGCCTCTAGCCGGCGTTTTTCCTGGGCTAGCGCATATAGATTTAATAGCGACTGCATCAACTCAGCTGGGGCGTTGTTGCCTTGTACTGACGCAGGGGACAGGATGACGGGGATGTGAGGCGCGCGCCGCTGCAAGGCAGTCATCACGTCGTGCAGCGCCGCCGCGCCCAGAGAGGTGACCAGGCCGATGGCTCGGGGCATCACCGGCAGGGTGCGCTTTCGGGCGGCGTCAAAAAGGCCCTCGGCCTCCAGCTTGGCCTTTAGCTTCAAAAATTGCTCGAACCACGCGCCCTGCCCTGCCCGGCTCATGCCCTCCACAATCAACTGCAAGTCACCGCGCGGCTCGTACACCCCCAAACGGCCGCGCACCTCAACCAACTCGCCGTCGCGCGGGCTGAAATCAAGCGAACCAGCGGCCCGGCGAAACATCGCGCACCGCAATTGCCCGGACTCGTCCTTGAGGGAGAAGTAACAGTGCCCACTGGAGGCACGTGAGAAACCAGAGATCTCGCCGCGCACACTGACCGGGTTGAACCGGGCCTCCAGAGCCTCGGCAATGGCGCGGCAAAGTGCTCCAACTGGCCAGATTCGGGGCGTCGACGGGGACAGAACAGATTCGGACATGAATTAGATCGCCGGTTTGGGCGGTAGTGGGAGGGGGACGTGAGCCATAATTGGTAAGCTTTTCATCTGCGCGGAGACCCAATTTGTTTTCAATCATACAAGCGGCAGGCTGGCCGATCTGGCCCCTGATTGCCTGCTCCATTCTGGCCCTCGCCCTCATCATCGAGCGGTTCATCAGCCTCAAGACCTCAAAAGTGGCCCCCCCGAAATTGCTTGATGAAGTGTTGAATGTTTCACGTAACTCGGTGCCCTCCCCTGATGTGGTTTCGCAGCTGGAGCAAAACTCGGCCATGGGTGAAGTGCTGGCCAGCGGCTTTCGGGCACTGAACGCAAGCCCGCGCTGCAGTGAAGACGACTTGCGCTCATCCATGGAGGGCGCTGGACGGGTCGTGGCACACCGCCTGGAGCGCTACTTGAGCGCGCTGGCCACCATCGCCTCGGTTGCACCGCTCATGGGGCTGTTTGGTACGGTGGTGGGCATGATCGAGATTTTTGGCTCCCAGAGCCCGACAGGAGGCACTGGGGGCGGTAACCCGGCGCAGTTGGCGCACGGCATCTCCATTGCCTTGTACAACACTGCGTTCGGCCTGATTGTGGCCATACCGGCCCTGATTTTCTGGCGCTATTTCCGGGCGCGGGTTGATGGTTATCTGCTCTCGCTGGAGCTGGCTTCCGAGCGGCTGGTGCGCCACCTCAACACCCTGCGCAAACCATGAACTTTCGACCCCGCCAAACCGAAGCGCCCGAGATCAACCTGATCCCCTTCATCGACGTCTTGTTAGTGGTGCTGATCTTTTTGATGTTG
>CAZBKX010000315.1:0-2792 GCA_964492535.1 uncultured Rhodoferax sp.
TGTTGTCATGAATAAGTGTGAAGCCCACCGATAAGCCGGATTCTGTGCATGGGGGCCGGTCTTGCGACCTTTCCCCATGTGACTGTCATTAATCTGGGCTGTTGGTCACCCAACAGCTCGGTGCTACCTACCCGCCAACTCCGGGGGCCCCGTCAACGTTGGCCTACTTGGTATTGCTGCGCGTAGAGATTGCCCGTTTCACCCGCACTCAAGCGGCTCGTCTCTGTTGCTCTGATCCTCACCTTATACCTACCGCTTGCGCGGTGGGATTTCAATGGACAGCCGTTAGCTGCTACGCTGCCCTATGCAGTCCGGACGTTCCTCCAGTGCGGTGTTTCCACCCGACGCCTAAGCGTCGTCCTTGCGGCTTGCACCAGCGACAGTCTGGCAGGCTTCACACCCTTATTATCAGGGCAACCGAAACGCATTGAAGGAGCCGAGCATGAAAACCGACAACATCCTGCAAACCATTGGCAACACGCCCCATGTCCGAATCAACCGCCTGTTTGGCGCCGGGCACAACGTGTTCATCAAATCCGAGCGCAGCAACCCCGGCGGCTCCATCAAGGACCGCATTGCCTTGGCGATGGTTGAAGCTGCGGAAAAAAGTGGTGCCTTGAAACTCGGCGCCACCATCATCGAGCCCACCTCAGGCAACACCGGAGTCGGCCTGGCCATGGTGGCTGCTGTCAAGGGTTACAAGCTGATTCTGGTCATGCCCGACAGCATGAGCATTGAGCGGCGCCGCCTGATGCTGGCCTATGGCGCTAGTTTTGACTTGACCCCGCGCGAAAAAGGCATGAAAGGCTCAATTGCCCGCGCCATGGAATTGGTCGCTGCCACGCCCGATGCCTGGATGCCCCAGCAGTTCGAGAACCCGGCCAACATTGAGGCCCATGCACGCACCACGGCGCAGGAAATCATCGCTGACTTCCCGGATGGCATTGACGCCCTGATCACCGGCGTGGGCACCGGCGGCCACCTGACCGGCTGCGCCCAGGTGCTCAAGGCCAAGTGGCCCAAGCTGAAGGTCTACGCCGTTGAGCCCGTGGCCTCGCCCGTGATCTCGGGCGGAGCGCCCTCGCCCCACCCCATTCAGGGCATTGGCGCTGGATTTATCCCCAAAAACCTGCACATGGACTTGCTGGATGGCGTGATTCAAGTCGATGCCGAACCAGCCCGCGAGATGGCCCGCCGTTGCGCCCGGGAAGAAGGCATGCTGGTGGGCATCTCCAGCGGCGCCACCCTGGCGGCCATTGCGCAAAAGCTGCCAGAGCTGGCCGCCGGCGCGGTGGTGCTGGGCTTTAACTACGACACGGGCGAGCGGTATTTGTCGGTGGAGGGCTTCTTGCCGGTTTGATACTTGCTTTTCGGCGCTGCCTGCGCTTTGCAAGTTCGACTTGCCGCTCATCAAACTCTTGACGCGGCCTCGATCATTTCATGCAACTCGGGCTGCCAGTTGCCCTCGTGCTCCAGGGCTGTGTGCACGAGAACCGTCTTGGTAGGGACATCAATGATCACACGCTGGCCGTGGTGGCCGTTGAAAAACGGACGTGAACCGTCTGCCTTCCAATGCCACATGTGCGCCTTGTAGCCACGACCCAACATCGCCGCGCCGTAGCGCACCTGCTTGTCCAGTGGACTCCAAGTGGTGCATTCGGTGATCCAGGCGTCGCTGACGACCTGCTGGCCCGCCACTTGACCTCGGTTGGCCACCAAGTTACCCAAACGGGCCCAGTCCCGCAGCGTGGCGGCGAAGCCGATGCAGTTGAACTCGTTGCGCTCGGCATCGGTGGTCCAGGTGGCGCTGGCCTCGGCACCGAGCGGTTGCCACAAGGCTTGCTGGGCGAACTCGGACATCGACATGCCCATTACCTTGCGAATCACGATCCCCAGCGTCAAAGGGCACAATTCGTTGTAGTTGTAGGCAAGTCCCTGCTCCTGGCGACGCTGGTTCCAGTTCGCCACGGTACTGAAGACATTGGCGGTCTTGGTGGTGAACGCGCTGGGGTAAATCGTGTTGTTATCCCGATCGTGCAACACCTCGGCGCCACTGGACATGTTGCTCAGGTTGCGCAAGGTGGTTGAACCGTGCAGTGTGCCCGCGAGCTCAGGCACATACTTGGAGGCAAGGTCGTCGTAGGAGTCGATGCGCTTGCGGTCCAGGCAAATACCCAGCAGCAGCGACGTGACGCTTTTCGCCATGGACCAGCTGGTCAGGCGCATGGAGGGCGTGCGTGCGTGGCGGTACCGCTCCACCAGGATGTCCTGGCCACGGCAGATCAATAACCCGGTGGCAGGCCACTCATCCAGGTAGTCATCGACGCTCTTGTTGAAAAAGCCCCATCGGTACTTGAAGTTGTCCCGACGCGCATCCGTGAATGGGACGGGCGAACGCGACGCCTCCATGACGCGATGCGGCAGCATCTTCTCGAAACCACCCGAGTAGTTGCCGACCCGGAACCCAGGCTCCCGGTTAAGCCCGCCGGCCCACCCCGTGGGATACCCTTGGGACGCGCCCCACTTGTCCTGTGCCCAAGTAAGCCCCGGAGCAAGTGAAGTTGTAGCGGCCAGTGATCCCTGGAGGAAATGACGTCGTTGTAGAGGCATAGCTCAGATGATCCTAAAGTCCTCAGTTACCCCGTAGCCGTGAGGAGCGGCTGCGGGAAGTTTGACTGCATAAGCGTAGGCTGAACATCATTTTTGGGTTTGGCGTCGATGATTTTTTCTACGATGTAGCGCACCAAAGCGGTCCATCGTTCACGCTTGGTCAACTGTGGTGCTGTTGCAAG
>CAZBKX010000316.1:0-6614 GCA_964492535.1 uncultured Rhodoferax sp.
GAAGCCGTGCGGCGCAACCTGAATTTGACTGAGGCCGCCAAATCCCTCCACACCTCGCAACCCGGTGTTTCCAAGGCCATCATTGAACTGGAAGAGGAACTCGGCATCGAGATTTTCGCCCGCCACGGCAAACGCCTCAAACGGATCACAGAGCCAGGGCAACATGTGCTCAAAAGCATTGAGCTGATCATGCGCGAGGAGGGCAATCTCAAACGCATTGGCGAGCAATACAGCGCCGAGGACAGCGGCACCCTCTCGATTGCCACCACCCATACCCAGGCGCGTTATGTGCTGCCCGAGCCGGTCGCCCATTTACGCCAAGCCTACCCCAAGGTTAACGTGAGCCTGCACCAAGGCTCCCCCGAGCAGGTGGCCCGTATGTTGATTGACGAGGTGGCCGAGGTCGGTATTGCCACCGAGTCCCTCACGGGCTATCCGGAGTTGGTCACCCTGCCCTGCTACGAGTGGCAACACGTACTCGTGCTGCCGGTGGGCCATCCCTTGAGCATGAAGGACAAGCTCACTCTCGAAGACATCGCGCAGGAACCCCTCATTACCTACCACCCTTCTTACACCGGGCGCACCAAGATCGACCACGCCTTTGCCACCCGCAAGCTCACGCCCCGCATCGCGCTGGAAGCCATTGACTCGGATGTGATCAAGACCTATGTGCGGTTGGGCCTGGGAGTGGGCATTGCGGCAGAAATGTCGGTGCGAGACGTCTTGCTTGAGGGCGCCAGCAGCGGCCTGGTCGTGCGCCCCGCCGGCATATTATTTGGGCAAAATGTGACCCGCGTCGCGTTCAAAAGAGGCGCTTATTTGCGTAATTTTGTCTATAAATTTGCCGAACTGCTGAGCGACCGACTTAGCCGGGACCTTGTTGCCCGCGCCATGTCGGGTCACACCGACGACTATGAGCTTTAACACCATGCACACGCCAGAACTCACCACCAAACTGCCTGCTGTGGGCACCACCATCTTCACCGTCATGTCCACCCTGGCAGCTGAAAAAAATGCCGTCAATCTGGGTCAGGGTTTTCCGGATTTTCATTGCGATCCAACCCTGGTTGACCGGGTCACCGAGGCCATGCAACAAGGCTTGAACCAGTACCCGCCCATGGCTGGCGTGCCAGTACTGCGGGACGCCGTGGCCAGCAAAATCAAGGCGCTATACGAGCGTGACTACAGCCCCACGACCGAAATCACCATCACCGCAGGCGCCACGCAAGCCATCATCACCATCATTTTGGCGGTGGTGCATGCTGGGGACGAAGTGATTGTGCTGGAGCCGTGTTACGACAGCTATGTGCCCAATATCGATCTGGCGGGCGGCGTGCCGGTGCGCGTGCCACTCACACCAGGCACGTTTCGCCCCGACTTTGACAAGATTTCAGCGGCCATCACCCCCAAAACACGCGCCATCATCGTCAACTCCCCACACAACCCCAGCGGCATGGTGTGGACCCATGAAGAGATGCTGCGCCTGCAGGAGATCTTGGCCCCTACCAACGTGCTGTTGATCAGTGATGAGGTCTATGAGCACATGGTGTTTGACGGCCGGCAGCACCAAAGTGCCGCCCGTTATGCCGGTTTGGCGGCCCGGGCATTCATTGTGTCGAGCTTTGGCAAGACCTACCACGTCACCGGCTGGAAGGTAGGCTTTGTGGCGGCGCCCGCCGCGCTGACCGCCGAGTTCCGCAAGGTTCACCAGTTCAACGTCTTCACGGTCAACACCCCGGTGCAATATGGCTTGGCCACCTACATGGCCGACCCCAAGCCGTACCTGGAGTTAGGCGCTTTCTATGAGCGAAAACGCGATTTGTTCCGGGAAGGCCTCAAGCGCACCCGCTTCAAGCTGCTGCCGGGCGAAGGCACCTACTTTCAGTGCGTCGACATCTCCGAGGTCAGTCCTTTGGGTGAGACCGAATTCTGCAAATGGCTCACCACCGAGGTGGGCGTGGCGGCCATCCCTCTCTCGGCCTTTTACGGCAATGGATTTGACCAGCGGGTGGTTCGCTTCTGTTTTGCCAAGAAAGACGACACGCTCAATGAAGCCCTGCAACGCTTGAGCTCACTATAAAAATTAGCCGACGTATCTAATGGATACGCCGGCTATCTGGCTATTTCTCTATTTTTTTGAGATCAGCGTAGTCTGCATCAAGCCGCGAGGATCAACCCGGCAATGGCCATGCCCACGTCGGTTGTGTTGGCGGTGCCGCCCATGTCGGGGGTGCGCGGACCGTCCTTCAAAACCTGTTCAATGGCCAACACCATGGCAGCGTGCGCCTCAGGAAAACCCAAAAAGTCCAGCATCAGCGCGCCCGACCAAATCATGGCAATCGGGTTGGCGATGTTCTTGCCGTAAATGTCGGGCGCCGAGCCATGCACCGGTTCGAACAGCGACGGCGAGGTTCTCGCTGGATTCAGGTTAGCCGAAGGCGCAATGCCAATGGTGCCGGTGGTGGCTGGCCCCAAGTCAGAGAGGATGTCGCCAAACAGGTTGGTGGCGGCCACCACGTCAAACCGGCCGGGCTGCAGTACAAACCGGGCGGTCAGGATATCGATGTGCTGCTTGTCCAGCGCCACTTCAGGGTAATTTTTGGCCATCTCGTCAGCGCGACCATCCCACCACGGCATGCTGATGGCAATGCCGTTGGACTTGGTGGCCAAGGTCACGTGTTTGCGCGGGCGGCTCTGGGCCAGCTCAAACGCATATTTAAGCAAACGGTCGCTGCCCTTGCGGGAAAAGACCGACTCCTGGATGACCACCTCGCGGTCGGTTCCCTCAAACATGATGCCGCCCAGCGAGGTGTATTCGCCTTCGGTGTTCTCGCGCACCACGATGTAGTCAATATCGCCAGGCTTGCGGCCGGCCAGCGGGCTCGGCACCCCCTCAAACAGCCGCACCGGCCGCATATTGACGAATTGATCGAACTCGCGCCGAAACTTCAAGAGCGAGCCCCAGAGCGAAATATGGTCAGGCACCGTGGCGGGCCAGCCCACCGCACCAAAGTAAATGGCGTCAAAGTCCTGAAGTTGCGCCTTCCAGTCCTTGGGCATCATCTGGCCGTGCACCAGGTAATAGTCGCAGCTGGCCCATTCAAAGAACGTGAATTCAAGGGCGATGCCGAAGCGCTTGGCAACCGCCTCAAGCGAGCGGATGCCCTCCGGCAACACTTCTTTGCCGATGCCGTCGCCTGCGAGGGCGGCAATGCGGAGGGACTTTTGGGGGGGTGTTGGATGTGTCATGGGTACTCATGGTATCTATTGCCAAACCAGATAACAATGGACCCATTCATAAATACATAATGAGCGAAATGTGAACAATAACTTGCCGCTGACCGACGACCTGCGCGTGTTTGTGACGGTGGCGCGGCGCTCCAGCTTTGTGGCCGCAGCGGCCGAGTTGGGCGTGTCGGCCGCCCATGTGACCAAGCGGGTCAAGATCATGGAAGGCACGCTGGGCGCCGCCCTGTTCAACCGCACCACACGCCGCGTGGTGATCACCGAAGACGGGGAGCGCGCCTACCACTGGGCCCAAAAAATCCTCGACGACATGGACCACCTGATGGAGGACATCAGCACCAAGCGGCAAAGCCCCAGGGGCATGCTGCGGGTATGCAGCAGCTTCGGGTTCGGGCGCAACATCGTCGCCCCGGCGCTATCAAAGCTGGTCGAGAAATACCCGGCGCTCCAAATCAGGTTTGAAGTCTTTGACCGCTTGGTGGACGTGGGGGCCGAGGGGTTTGACCTCGATATTCGGGTGGGGGACGATATGGCGCCACACCATATTGCGCGGCAACTCGCGCCCAATCACCGGGTGTTGTGTGCGGCGCCAGGGTATGTACAGCGCCACGGGCTGCCAACGTCTTTGGCTGACCTGGCCAACCACCCCTGCCTGATCATCAAGGAGCGGGACCATCCCTTTGGCTTGTGGAAACTGCGCAACGGGTCGGATGAGCAAACCGTGAAGGTACGCGGGCCGCTCTCGTCCAACCACGGCGAGATTGCGGTGAATTGGGCCGTTGACGGACACGGCATTGTGTTGCGCTCATTGTGGGACGTAGGACCCTTGTTGCAATCCGGCCAACTGGTGCAGGTGCTGCCCCAGTAAACCCAGGAAGCCAATCTGTGGGCGGTGTTTCCGGCCCGCCTGGAAACCTCGGCCAAGGTGCGGGTGTGCGTCGAATGGTTGCAGGAGCACCTGCCCCAGGCGCTGCTCCTGCACCGCCGTTGAGCCCTTGGCTCAGTCGGCCCAGTGATGCCGGTCAGCCCAGCTGTGCCCAGGCTTTGTCCAGCCGCTTGACGCTCACCGGCTGCGGCGTGCGCAACTCTTGCGCAAAAAAGCTCACACGCAATTCCTCCAGTAACCACCGGAACTCCTGCATGCGCTCGTCGCTCACGCCTTTGCGCTCGGCCACCAGGCGCCAGTAGAGCTGCTCTTGCGGGCGCAGCTCCGCCAGCCGGGCGGCGTCACGGGCGGGGTCGGCACGGTATTTTTCCAACCGGGCGGTGATGGCTTTGAGATAGCGGGCAAAGTGCTGTAACGGCCCCCAGGGCGACAGGATCAAAAAGCGTTTCGGCACCAGGCGCGCCAACTGGGTGGCAGCGTCCAGCGTGGCCTCGGGGGCGTTTTTGGTGTCCTTGATCTTGCGGGCCGCCACCGCGTACTCCGCCAAGATAGCGGCAGCCAGGCGCGCCACCTCATTGGCGATCAGGGTCAGTCGTCCACGGCCCTCCTCAATGCGGCGTTTGAAGGCGAATTCATCGGTGGGCAGCGGGTCGAGCAAAAAAGCCCGGTCCAGCGCCACCGCAATGATTTGCTCCCGCAGCTCCTCAATCGTGCCGCCGCCAGAGCCATCGGCGTTTTTACCGACCTGCATGAAGGTCACGGCCATTTTTTGCAGGTCAGGGATGTTTTTTTCCAGGTATTTGAGCGCATCTTTCAGCTGCAAGGAGAGCAGGCGACGCAGGCCGGCACGGTGCTTGGCCGTGGCCACATCGGGCTCGTCAAACACTTCAATGGTCACGGTATCACCCGCGTCAATCAGGGCCGGGTAGCCAATGAGGGTTTGCCCGCCTTTCTGAATTTCGAGCAATTCGGGCAACTCGCCGAAGGTCCAGCTGCTATAGCGCTGCCCGGCTGGCGTGCTAGAGCTCGCTATCTTTTTAGGATCAACAGATGCAATGGATACGCCGGCCGGAGGCCTATTTTCTTTAAAAACAGGCAAAGCAGCCCCATCTTTGGCCATTTTGAGCCCCGCCAGCGCCTGGAAGGCTCCCCGCGCCTGCGCGCCCAGCTCGGCCTTCAAGGCGCCCAGGTTGCGCCCGGTGCCCAGCTGGCGGCCGTGCTCGTCCACCACGCGAAAGTTCATGAAGAAATGCGGGCTGAGCATGTCCGCCTTGATGTCGGCCCGCACCACGTCAATAGACGTGGCGGCGCGCACCAGCTTCAAGACCGCATCGATGAGCGAGCCCTGGCCAAAGACCTCGGGGGCGTTGAGGGTGGCGGCCATTTTGTTGGCGGTCTCCGGCAGCGGCACCAGGCGTGAGCGCGGGCGCTGGTGCAGGGTTTTGATGAGGGCTTGAACCTTGTCCTTGAGCATGCCGGGCACCAGCCACTCGCAGCGCTCCTCGTTTACCTGGTTGAGCACAAACAGCGGCACGGTCACGGTCAGCCCGTCTTTGGCGTCCCCCGGCTCATGCAGGTACACCGCGGCGCAATCCACGCCGCCCAGGCGCAGTGCCTTGGGAAACGACTGGGTAGTGATGCCGGCGGCCTCGTGGCGCATCAGCTCTTCCATGCTCAACAACAAGAGCTTGGGATTTGTTTTGATGGCTTCGCGGTACCAGGCCTCAAAGCTGAAGCCGCTGCACACATCAGCAGGAAGTTGCTGGTCGTAAAAAGCGTAAATCAGCTCTTCGTCCACTAGCACGTCCTGGCGGCGCGCCTTGTGCTCCAGGTCTTCCACCTGCTTGATGAGCTTCTGGTTGGCTTGCAAAAACGCCAACTTGGTGTCCCACTGCCCCGCCACCAGAGCCTCGCGGATGAAAATGTCCCGCGCGCCGGGCATATCCACCCGACCATAGTTCACCCGCCGCCCGCTGTACACCACGATGCCGTAGAGCGTGGCGCGCTCCAGCGCATTGACCTCGGCAACTTTTTTCTCCCAGTGCGGGTCCAGCAATTGCTTCTTCAACAAATGGCCGCCCACCTGCTCCAGCCAGGTGGGCTCGATGGCTGCAATGCCCCGCCCAAAGAGGCGCGTGGTCTCCACCAGTTCGGCCGCCACAATCCAGCGGCCCGGCTTTTTAACCAGATGTGCGCCGGGGTGCGGATAAAACTTGATGCTGCGCGCGCCCAGGTACTCACCGCTGGCGCCATCCGTTTCCAGCTTGCATCCGATGTTGCCCAGCAGGCCGGAGAGCATCGACAGGTGCAACTGCTCGTAACTGGCCGCGTTGATATTGAGCCGCCATTTGTGCTCGGCCACCACGGTGTGCAACTGCGAATGGATGTCGCGCCACTCGCGCACCCGGCGCATGCTGACAAAGTTTTGCCGCAATAGCTGTTCATACTGGCGATTACTCAGCTTGTGCTGCCCCACCCCGCC
>CAZBKX010000317.1:0-3644 GCA_964492535.1 uncultured Rhodoferax sp.
CTCGACGATGTCCTCGCGCGAGACGAACCTGCCTTCCTTCATCCACTGCGCGATGTCCCTGATCGCCACGCCGTAGCGATCCGCGTAGTCGAAGACGACCATGCCCTCCATGCGCGCCCGGTTGACCAGCAGCGAGAGGTAGTTCTTCGGCCCCTGCACCGCCGTCGTGGCGTTGTACTGGCTGATGGCGCCGCAGATGATGATGCGTGCGCCCCGGTTGATGCGGGTCAGCACCGTGTCCAGAATCTCGCCGCCCACATTGTCAAAGTAGATGTCCACACCGCCCGGGCAGTGTTGCTTGAGGCCGTCTTTGACCGAGGTGGGGCCCGCTTTGTAGTCGATGCAGGCATCAAACCCCAGCTCTTTCACGACCCAGTCGCATTTGGCTTGCCCACCCGCAATACCCACCACGCGGCAGCCTTTGAGCTTGGCCATCTGGCCGACTGTTTGGCCCACGGCACCCGCCGCCCCGGAGACCACCACGGTCTCGCCTGCCTTGGGTTGGCCCACATCCATCAGGCCAAAGTAGCCGGTCATGCCGGGCATGCCCAGCACATTGAGCCACTGGGTGAGGCGGCCCACGCTGAGGTCGATTTTGACCAGCCCATGGCGTTTGAAGTCGGCGGCGCTAAGCGTCAGGTACTCCTGCACGCCAAATCCGGCTGACACGTAGTCACCCACGGCAAACCCCGGGTTGCTGGAGGCCAGTACCCGGCCTACGCCGCCGGCGCGCATGACCTCGCCAATGGCCACCGGGGGGATGTAGCTCTTGCCTTCGTTCATCCAGCCGCGCATGGCAGGGTCGAGTGACAGCGCCAGGGTCTTGAGCAGCACGCCGCCTTCAGGGGGTTGGGCGAGCGGCTCAGTGGTGCTTTGCCAATTGGCGCGGGTGGGCAGGCCCACAGGGCGGGACGCCAGGCGAATCTGGTGGTTGGTGAGGGTGGCAAGGGTCGTCATGGGGAATTCCAAAAGATGATATTCACCAATGCTAGCGGTTAGCTCTGCCCGCGCAGGTTGCCAACGCGACACGCTACAGCGTGATGTAGCGCCCGGCGCGGTGGTTGGTGGCCAGGGTTTGGTTCAGGACCAAGGCGCCCAGGATGGAGAGCGCCACGTGTTGCCAGCTCACCAGAGCAAAGGAGGCCAGCACAATCGCGCAGTCCAGCCCCATCTGCAGGCGGCCCGCGCGCCAGCCAAAGCGCTCTTGCAGGTACAGCACCAGCACATTGAAGCCCCCCAGGCTGGCCCGGTGGCGAAACAGCATGAGCATGCCTGCGCCCATCAGCAGCCCGCCCATCACCGCGGTAAACGGGGGTGATAAAGATTCAAAACTCACCAGCCTGGGCAATACATTCACCAGGATTGACAGCAAGCCGACTGCGACAAAGGTTTTGAGCGTAAAAGCCCGCCCCATGCGCCGCCATGCCAGTGCATAAAAGGGCAGGTTGATCAAAAACAGCAGCAAGCCAAAGTTCCAGCCGGTGGCGTAATGAACCAGAAACGCAATGCCCACTGTGCCCCCCGTGAGCAGGCCCGTGTAGCCAAACATCACCACGCCCAGCGCGACAAAGAGCGTGCCGGTCAACAGTGCCTGCACGTCCTCATAAGGCCGGTGGCGCAGGGAAGCCAAGCCCGGCACGCTCGCTGTGTCAGCCGACAAGGCTGTCTGCCGTCGCTGCCGTCTCTGCCCTGTCTGGCGCACCGCCCGGCTCTCTGCCATGGTCGGAGCAATTCGCGCCGCCGCAGCCGTGGATTTCCTCCAGTGGCAGGGCTTGCGGCGCATGAACAATGCCGGTGGCCGGGTCAAAGCCCACTCCACGCAGGTGCAGGGCCAGTGCAGCGTCCATGCTTTGCGCATGTTGCGGGAACCAGAGGCCCAGCTCATGCGCCATTTGCCGCACTACGCCCAACTCGCCGGTGAGCCCGCGCTTGGCGCCTTCGCGCATCACTTGCAAAACCACGCTGTGCTGCATGGAGTGGCAGTTGGTTGAGGAGAACCGGGTGCTCTGCATCCAGTGATCTTCCTGGCCAAAGTGGTGGTCGGTGTGGTCAATCAACACCTGCCAGGCGGGTGCGAGGTCGGCGTCAGCCGCGTTGACGACGGTGGCCAGCAAATCAACAAATTCATGGTGGGTGTCATCCATGAAGGGCAAACCCAATGCGAGCGAATCAGACCAAAGAAGAGTGGACATACCGTGTTTCCTGAAAAAGTTGGGCCGAGCTTACGGAGAACGCCTGCTTTGCACTTTGACGAAGGTCAGGAGTTCATGGATCTCCCCGGTTTGGTAAGCTCGACGCCAATGACCACTTCCTTTTCTCCCCCTTCACTTGCCAAGCCGACTGAGCTTGGCTCCGTTTTGCAACAGCAAGGTTTTGCAGTCCTGGACGCGCACGGCGTCAGCGCCTCAATCGGTTGTTCGCTGGAGGAACTGGAGCAGCTGCGCCCGCTGTGGGCTGATTTGCCGCCGGATGCTTTTCTGAAAGATGGCGGCCGTTACCGCCGGCGCCGGCATTCCTGCTTTGTGGTGCGAGACGGCCAGGTGACTCAAGTTCCGCATCGGCCCCATTGGCAGCCTGTGGAGTACAACGCCTTGCATGGCGGCATCAATCGCCTGTTTGATCCCATGCTGCCCGAGATGCTGACCCAGCCCGTATGGCAGAGTCTGCTGGTCTGGCTAGCCCAGGTTGCGTCGGGTTTGAAAGGGTCGCAGCCCTGGTTTGTGGAAGCCCACCAGTTCCGCATTGACACCACCGATGGCATCGGTCGGCCCACGCCCGAAGGCGCGCACCGGGACGGCGTGGATCTGGTGGCCGTGTTCATGGTGGACCGGGTGGGCGTCAAAGGGGGCGAGACCCGCGTGTTTGACGCGGCCGGACCCAGTGGCCAGCGATTCACCCTGAGCGAACCCTGGTCCGTTTTGTTGCTCGATGATGCCCGGGTGATCCACGAAAGTACGCCCATTCAGCCCCTGGCCCCCAACGCCCACCGGGATACGATGGTCGTCACCTTGCGCGCCGGAGGCTTTCAGGGACCAGGGCAATAGCTTGATTTCTGTCAAGGTTTTTGAAGCGCATGGCGGACATACTCGCATCATTCACTTCAAGGAGTCCTCACCATGTTCAAGCACATCCTCGTTCCGATCGACGGCTCACCCACATCGCAACTGGCCATCGACAAGGCGATTGGCATGGCCAAGGCTTTCGGTGCCGGAGTCACCGCGATTTTTGTCATCGATCCTTACCCATTCACCGGTGTTGGTGCCGACTTTGCCTATGGTCAAGCCGAGTACCTGAGCGCGGCCACTGCCGAGGCCAATGCCGCCACCAAGGCCGCCAAGGCTGCATTTGAAGCCGCCGGCGTTGCGGTGAGCACCAATATTGTGGAGGCACATGCCGCCTGGCGCGGCGTGGTCGAGGCCGCCGAATCCGCCAAGGCCGACTTGATCGTGATGGGCTCCCACGGACGCAGTGGCCTGGAAAAACTGGTGCTCGGCAGCGTGACGCAGGCCGTGCTGTCGCACACCCACTTGCCGGTGCTGGTGGTGCGAGACTAAAACTCAGACAGTCTCCTGTTCCCGTTTTCAGCGGGATCAGCCCAAGCACTCGGATCTCAGTGTTTGTGTCACTTCACTGAGAGTCCGTCG
>CAZBKX010000318.1:0-10521 GCA_964492535.1 uncultured Rhodoferax sp.
CCTCTTGGGGCAAGCAGGGGCGTGACTATCTGCACCTGCTGGATGACTTTGACCGGGTTGAAAACTACCAGCAGCGCCTGACCCGGGTCGATGTGTTTGTGGACCCCGCCGAGGGCCCGGAGCCCGCCTCACAGCTCCATCAATTGCAGTCGGCCATCCTGAATTTGCAGCCCCTGCCGGATGCGCCGGTGGTGCTTGAAGACGACCACTCCATCACCTTGATGACCACCCACAACGCACAGCGCGAGGTCGAGGTGCTGCACGACCAGCTGCTGGCGTGGTTTGACGCCGACACCTCGCTGCACCCGCGGGATGTGATGGTGATGGTGCCGGACATGGCCGCCTTTGCGCCGCACATCCAGGCCGTCTTTGGCCGGTTCACGCCCAGACAGCCGCGCCATATCCCGTACGCCCTGGCCGACACCACGCCACGCCAGTCGCCCCTGGTGCAGGCGCTGGATCAACTGCTGTCATTGCCCCAGTCGCGGGTGTCGCTGGCGGACTGGCTGGGCTTGTTTGAGGTGTCAGCGGTGCGCCACCGGTTTGGCCTGAGTGAGGCGGACGTGGAACAGCTTAAAACCTGGCTTGCCCAGGCCGGCGTGCGCTGGGGGCTGGATGCGACGCACCGCAGGGCCTGGGGTCTGCCGCAGGGCGTGCAGGGCATGGACCAAAACACCTGGGCGTTTGGCCTGCGCCGGCTGTTGCTGGGCTATGCCGTAGGGGCTGCTGGTGAGCCCTGGGGCGATACCTTGCCCCAGGCAGGCTTGAGTGGCCTGGACGCGCCGCTGATCAGCGCCTTGCTCGACTGGGTGGACGCCGCCAGCGAGACGCTGCAAGCCTTGTCAGGCGACAAGACGCCCGAGCAATGGGGGCACGTCTTGACGGACCTCGTGGCGCGTTTCTTTTTGGCCAGCGATGACGCCGAGGATCGCCTGATCCAGCGCTGCCTCGCCCCTCTGGACGTGTGGCTGCAGGCGTGCGAAGACGCCCGCCTGGACACACCCTTGTCTCTGGACGTGGTGCGTGCGCACTGGCTGACGCAGATCGAAGAGGGCGGCTTGCACCAGCGCTTTTTTGGCGGTGGCGTGCAGTTTGGCAGCCTCATGCCGATGCGCTCCATCCCTTTCAAGGCCATCTGCCTGCTGGGTATGAACGATGGCGACTACCCCAGGCAAAACGCCGCCCGTGACTTTGACCTGATGGGCACCAGCTGGCGCGCCGGAGACCGCTCCCGCAGGGAGGATGACCGCTACCTGTTTCTGGAGGCTCTTTTGTCCGCCAGACGGCACCTGTACATCAGTTGGCAAGGGCACCGCGCGACCGACAACACCGAGCAACCGCCCTCGGTCCTGGTAGCCCAGCTGATCGACTACTTGCACGCCGGCTGGACGCCGCCTGTTCAGCCCCGCCAGCAGCCGCTGCAGCCGTTCTCGCCATCCTACTTTTTGCAGGGCTCGCCATTTAACACCTACGACCAGGAATGGGCGCGGGTGCATGAGCCCCAAGGCAGCCCGTCACCCGCTACAGGGGAGCCAGGCGCAACGACCCCAGCGCGGCCAGCCCCCACCGCCCTGACGCTGGCTGACCTGAAGCAACTGGTCCGCCAACCGGTGGAGGTGTTCTTCAAGGCACGTCTGCAGGTGCGACTCGACGCCCTGGACGAGCTGGAGCAGATCGAAGAACCCTTCTCCCTCAATGGCCTGGAAAACTACCATGCCGGACAGGCACTGATTGAAGCCGATGACCTGCAGGCGGCGCTCACCCGCCTGGCGCTGTCGGGGCAATTGCCCATGGCCGCCTTTGGCACCCGCACGGCGGCAGAACTTCAGACGAAAGCCCAGGTGGTGCTGGAGCGCAAAGCCGCCTGGACCCTGCGCTACCCGCTGCCCTTGCCTGCGCAATCCATTGAGCTGAACGTGGGCGGCATCACCCTGACCGGCACGCTGGAGGGACTGCGCAGCAGTGACCGCGCCGCGCCTGGTGCTGACTGGCTGCAACTGAGCCAGCGCGTGGGCGCCGTGCTGGAGGGGCAAAAAGAAGCCCAGACTGCCCGATGCCACGTGGTGACCGCTCTGTGGGTCCACCACCTGGCGGCCTGTGCCAGCGGCATGCCGCTGACCAGCGTGCAGCTCGGCCTGGATGGCCAGGTGGTCTTCCAGCCCCTGACCCCGGCCACCGCGCTGCCCCTGTTGCAGCGCCTGGTCCAGGTCTACCGGGCGGCCTGGGAACGCCCCCTGCCGGTGGGCTGCAAAACTGCATGGGCCTATCTGCAGGCCCAGGCGCAAGCCGATCGGCTGGCTATCAGTCAGCCCGACAAAGAACCCAAAGATCCGCATGAGGCCGCCCAGGTGGCATTTGACGGCGGTCACCATGCGGGGGAACGCAGCGAGTCGGCGTATCTGGCCCGGGCCTTCGCCCGCTACGAAGACATCGAAGACGAGTTGCCCGGTTGGGCGACCCAACTGTATGGCGACATGGCCCGACAAGTTCAACTGCCCCCGGTGCAGGAGCACGCCCATGACTGACCCCCACGCACCGCAACCCGGCCCGGCGCCGCTGCTCCTGAAATTAAACCCCTTGACCCTTCCGCTCAAGGGCTTGCAGGTGATTGAGGCCTCGGCGGGCACCGGCAAAACCTGGACACTGGCCGCCCTGTATGTGCGCCTGGTACTCGGCCATGTGCCCGCCGGCTGCGCACCCGCAGCCGGCCTGTACCCGCCCCAAATTCTGGTCATGACGTTCACCGACGCCGCCACTGCCGAACTGCGTGGACGCATCCGTGAGCGCTTGTCGCGGGCCGCCAACTTCTTTCGGCACAGCCGGCTAGGCCAGGCCGATGAGGTTGAGGCCGATGATTTCCTGCGGGCACTGCGCGCGGACCTGGACGCCAACCAATGGCCCGCCTGTGCGCACCGGCTGGACATGGCCGCGCAGTGGATGGATGACGCGGCGATTTTCACGATCCATGGCTGGAGCAGCCGGATGCTCAAAACCCATGCCTTTGACAGTGCCAGCCTGTTTCAGCAAACCCGGGTGGAAGACAGCGACCGGCTCAAGCTGATTGCCGTGCAGGACTATTGGCGCAAGTGGTTCTACCCCTTGTCCGGCGAGCAGCTTGGCGCGCTCCAGGCGATCGGTCAGACCCCCAGCGAACTGTTCGACAAACTGGGTGGGTTGTGGTCGGCGCAGGACAAGGCGCCCCAAGCCCATCACGCCCCTGCACAGACGCCGGACATCGTGGTCAAGGCGTGGGAGACCTGGCACGCCCAACGCCATGCACTGGAGTTGCTGGTTCGCCCCGGCTGGTCGCCCGAGATCGTGGCACAGCTCCAGCAGGCGGCCGCGAGCAAGACAATCAAAGGTTACCGAGCCGACTGGCTGGCAGGCTGGCTGAGCCAGATGCAGGCGTGGGCACAAGGCGGCGAGGTCAAGGCGGACACCCTGCAACGCTTCACCACCAGCCGGCTGCAGGAAAAGGGCTGGCCTCAGGCGGTTGACCACCCCGTGTTCGCCCACCTGGAGGCCTTGCACTCCCACCTGCTGGACGAGCCCCAGGTTAGCGAGCTGCTGCTGACCCACGCGGCTTTTGAGATTGGTGCGGCGTACCGCCTGGCCAAAGCCAAGCTGGCCCAATTCGACTTTTCAGATCTCCTGCAGCACCTGTACCACGCCCTGCAAGCACCTGACGGGCGTTTGGCTGCGGCCATTCGCCAGCAGTTTCCGGTGGCACTGGTGGACGAATTTCAGGACACCGACCCCTGGCAATATGGGGCGCTGTCCAGGATTTATGGCGAGGCGCCCCACACCGCCGAGTCGGCGCAGGGTGCACCAGACACCGGCTTGATCCTGATTGGTGACCCCAAGCAGGCCATCTACAGCTTTCGCGGGGCCGACCTCAACACCTATTTGACCGCGCGCCACCAGGCGCAGGCCATCCACACCTTGTCGGGCAACTTCCGATCCACCGCAGGCGTGGTGGCGGCGGTCAACCATGTGTTCGCCCACGCCGACAAACCCTTTGGCGAAGTGCCGTTCGAGCCCGTGGTGGCCTGCAACGACAAGGTGCTGCCACTGACCGTGGACGGGCAGGCGCAAACCGCCATGACGGTGTGGCACCTGCACCACTCCAGACCCCCTCGCAAAGAGGTGTTCGTGCGGGAGATGGCGGCGCTGTTTGCCACGCATATGGTCGGCTTGCTCAACCAGCGCGCGGCCCAACCCGGCAACATGGCGGTGCTGGTGCGTGGCTGGTCGGAAGCCCGGGCCATTCGCAGTGCCCTGGCCGCGCGGGGCGTGCGTAGCGTCTACCTGTCGGAACGAGACAGTGTGTTTGCCACGCCTCAGGCCGTTGACTTGTGGCGCATTGTGCGGGCAGTGGCCACCCCGCGTGCGAACCAACTCGTCAGGGCGGCCCTGGCCACCCCCCTGTGGGGCCTGTCGTGGACGGCACTGGAGGCTTTGTTTCAGGACGAGCCCGCCTGGGACGACCTGACCGAACGCTTTCATGGCTGGCAAAAAATCTGGCAGCGCCAGGGTTTCCTGCCCATGCTGCACCATCTGCTGCATGACCAGGCGATCCCTTCCAGGCTGCTCACGCAGGGCGGTGCGCAGAGTCAGGACGGCGAACGCCAGCTGACCAATCTGCTCCACCTGGGTGACTTGCTGCAAACCGCCAGCCTGGGACTTCAGGGCGAGGGCGCGTTGCTGCGCTACCTGGAGGATCAGCTGCGCCGCCCCAAAGCCAGCGGCGACATGGCGCAACTGCGACTGGAGAGCGATGCCAATCTGGTACAGGTTATCACCCTGCACAAGGCCAAGGGCCTGCAATACCCCTTGGTATTCCTTCCCTTTGTCTCGGGCTACCGGGCCGAGTCGACCGCCAGCGGCAAGGACGATGCGCTGCGGCTGGAGGAAGATATCCGCCTGCTTTATGTCGCCCTGACCCGCGCCGAGCAGGCGCTGTGGGTGGGCGTGGCCCCGATGAAAGGCGACGTCGACGGCCCTTCGCCCAAGCCGAAAAGCGCGGTCTCGCGCTTGCTGGGGCGCCAGGTCAGCGGAGATTTGGCGGCCTGTCTCAAGAAATGGCAAACACCGGACATCACGGTTCAAACCGCACCAGAGCCCAATGACACCCGATACACCCCCGAGATGCTGGAGGCCCACTGGAAGCCGGCGCAGATACCTCGGCGCCAACTGGTGAGCCGGTGGTGGTCGGCCAGTTTCAGCGCCTTGACCCGGGACGTGGACTCGCACCCTGCGCCCAGCCTTATGGTCGCCTCGGAGCGCGATGAACGCATCGGCGATGCGCAAATTGACAGCGCCCTGGCGCCCGATGACCTTGATGGCCCAGCGTCGGAGGTGATGCCGCTGGACCTGTCACCGGGTGAAGCGGCGCTGCCGTACAACGAGTTCAAAGCTGGCAGTGCGTATGGCACCTTGCTGCATGACCTGCTGGAATGGCAAGCTGAAAACGGCTGGCCCGCCAGCCAGCGCAGCCCGGATGCCTCGGTGAATGCAGCGTGGCGCAGCCTGCTCGTGCGCAAGGCACAGCGACTGAACCTGGATGACGCCCAGCAGAGCCTGCTGGCCATCTGGATTCAGGCCATCGCGACCACGCCGCTGACTTCAGCCTCGGGCGTCAGTCCGTCATTTGCTATTCAATTGAACTGTACAAACCATTTAAACGCTTGGGCTGAGATGGCTTTTACCTTAAAAGTGCATCGTTTGGGCAGCGGGCAGCTGGACGCGCTCATCCAGCAGCATGTGGCGATCGGCCAGGCTCGCACGGCCCTGGTGCCCCGCCAGTTGGAGGGCTTGCTCACCGGGTTCATGGACCTGGTGCTGGAGATTGAGGGCCGCTATTACGTGATGGACTACAAGTCCAACAAGCTCCCCGCTTACGACGCGCTGTACTTGCAGCAAGCGATCCTGGCGCACCGCTATGACGTGCAATACACGCTGTACGTGCTGGCACTGCACCGCTTGCTCAAAGCGCGCTTACCGGATTACGACTACGAGACGCACATGGGAGGGGCTTTGTATGTGTTTTTGCGTGGCATTGATCAGCCCGGCGCTGGACTGTACTCAGACCGTCCGCCCCGCGCACTGATCGAAGCGCTGGACGCTGCTTTTTCAGCGCCCCTTGACACCACTGACCTGAGCGAGGCCACCCCATGAGCCAGATGAACCAGACATCAAGCGCCCCGGGCGCCTTGCCCTTGAGTGGGCTCGACATCGCCTTTGCCCGCTATCTGCACAGTGTGGTGCCCAGCAGCGATCCGCGCCACAGCCTGCTCGCCGCCTTGACCAGCCACCAGTTCGGGCGCGGCCATGCCTGTCTGGATCTGGAGTTGCTCCAAACGGATGGTCCGCGGTCGTTGGACTGGGATGCGAGCACGCTTGCCTTGCTGCCCTGCGACTTACATCAGGCTGCGGCCAGTCTGCCTTGGATTCAACACCGCCATCCTGGGGACGCTTCAGACCCACATAGCCCCCTGGTGCTGGACGGGCAACGCCTGTACCTGCGCAGAAACTGGACCGCAGAGCAAAGCATCCGAACGGCCATAGCGGCGCGCTTGGCCCAGCCTTGCCCCGTGCCGGACAACTTATCCGAGTCTCTGGCGCGATTGTTTGACGCCCCTGCCATCTCGGGTGCAGGGGAACCCGACTGGCAACAAGTGGCTTGCGCTCTCGCTGCACGCCAACGCTTCACGCTCATCACCGGCGGCCCCGGCACCGGGAAAACGACCACGGTGGTGCGGCTGCTGGCCTTGCTGCAGGCTGACCCGGCGCGCCAACTCGTGCCCCTGCGCATTGCACTGGCCGCACCAACCGGCAAGGCAGCCGCCCGGCTGAGCGAGTCGATCTCATCGGCCGTGAAAAAGCTACCTGCAGATCTGCAGAAGCACATTCCTGACCTGGCCATCACCCTGCACAAACTACTGCAGGTGCGCCCCAACCGTTCAGAGCCGACCGCACATGAATTGGCCGTCGACCTGGTGGTGGTCGACGAGGCCTCCATGATCGACCTGGAAATGATGGCTCGCCTGCTCGCCGCCGTGCCGGTGAAGGCCAGCCTGATTCTCCTGGGCGACAAGGACCAACTGGCCTCGGTAGAGGCCGGCGCCGTCATGGGTCAACTGTGTGCAAGCGCCGCACAAGGTCACTACCGCCCGGAAACGGTGGCCTGGGTGAAGCACACCACCGGAGCCGACCTGAGCCCATGGGCAGGCCCGGGCTCGGCATTGGCGCAGCAAACCGTCATGTTGCGCTTCAGCCGGAGGTTCTCGGACGACAGCAACATTGGACGATGGGCCCAGGCCGTCAAAGCCGGCAACGTCCCCGCGGTCAGAACCCTGTGGCAGCAGGCGCCGCCCTGGCAGTCGGGCGCCCCCTGCACCGTCGACCGGCTGCAGCCCAACCAACACGGTGACCCGCGCCTGACCGGGCTGGTTCAGCACGGCTGGCATGCCTGGTTGCAAGGACTCCAGACGCTCCAATCCAGGACATGCACCGATGCCCAAGCCTTGGCTGCATTGAAGGCGTTTTCGCAGTTCCAGGTGCTGTGCGCAGTGCGCGAGGGCCCGTGGGGCGTCGATACCCTGAATCGCCGCTTGGCCGCCAGCCTGGGCTTTCCGGCAGAGGGATGGTATGCCGGCCGCCCAGTCATGGTGACCCGGAACGACTACCACCTGAAGTTGATGAACGGTGACGTTGGGCTGTGTCTGCCTCAATCCAGCGGATTGCGCGTGGCCTTTCCCGACGGACAAGACGGCATCCGCTGGGTGCTGCCATCACGGCTGGATGCCGTGGAGAGCGTATTTGCCCTGACCGTGCACAAGTCACAAGGCTCGGAGTTTGAGCATGTGTGCCTGGTTCTGCCGGATCGAGCCGTCGCGGTCCTGACCCGGGAACTGCTGTACACCGGCATCACCCGCGCCAAAACCCGGCTGACCCTGGTTACACCCCAAATTGGCGTCTTGTTACAAGCGGTACAAGCCCAAGTGATTCGCAGCGGAGGGCTGCAACTGACGATGGCGTAAGGGTTGTAAGTGCTGAGGAATTGGGCAATTGAGCAACTCAAAAACCAAAGTGGCTTTACCTTGCTACTGCACAAGAAACCAACCCCTGTTCTATGCCCCGTTTGTTGAGACATGACACGAGATAAATGTCGATCTCACCCGATCCAGCTGTCGCTGCACGGTTGTCCTCAGCAGGTCTCAGAAAGCAAAACGCCAACTCAAAAGTTGGCGTTTTAACTGAACCTCGAAACCATGTTTCTTGGTTGCGCGAGTAGGATTTGAACCTACGACCTTTGGGTTATGAGCCCAACGAGCTACCAGGCTGCTCCATCGCGCGGTATCTTTATATTATAACCGATTAAGCTTTGTCAGCCGGTGTATCAGGCACCGCAGCGACATCACCCCTGTCAACCAACTCGACCAAAGCCATGGGCGCGTTGTCGCCAACGCGAAAACCCATTTTCAGGATGCGCGTGTATCCGCCTGGACGAGCCTTGAAACGAGGACCAAGAACATTGAACAACTTGACAACACTGTCACGATCCCGAAGACGATCAAAGGCCAGGCGACGATTAGCGACAGTCGCTTCTTTGGCCAATGTGATCATTGGCTCGATCACGCGGCGCAGTTCCTTCGCCTTTGGCAAAGTCGTCTTGATTGCCTCATGCTCAATGAGTGAGTTCATCATGTTTTGCAACATGGCTAAACGATGAGAGCTAGTACGGTTTAATTTCCGTAATCCGTGTCCGTGGCGCATAGTGCTTACCTTGTAATATTAATGAGGATAGCCGTACCAGGTACTACCCGTTGCACAGGTCAAAAAGACCGAAATTTTACCGTTTTTCCAAGGCTGCCGGCGGCCAACTTTCGAGCTTCATGCCCAAAGTCAATCCGCGAGAAGCCAAAACTTCCTTGATCTCATTAAGAGATTTGCGACCTAAATTTGGAGTCTTCAGCAGCTCATTCTCCGTACGCTGAATCAAATCACCAATGTAATAGATGTTTTCAGCTTTCAGGCAATTCGCCGAGCGGACAGTCAACTCCAACTCATCCACAGGGCGAAGAAGGATTGGGTCAAACTGAGCACCTCCACGAGGAGCTGGGGCATCAAAAGCAGCCAATTCACTGCCTTCCAGTTGAGCGAAAACCGCCAATTGCTCCACCAAGATCTTTGCCGATGCGCGGACCGCGTCTTCGGCAGAAATAGCTCCGTTTGTCTCGATGTCAACAATCAGCTTGTCCAGATCTGTACGCTGCTCTACCCGGGCACTCTCCACTGTGTAGCTTACGCGCTTGACAGGTGAGAATGAGGCGTCCAAAACGATACGGCCGATTGACTTTGTCGACTCATCTCCGTGAAGGCGCATGGATCCCGGAACGTAACCGCGTCCTTTTTCCACCTTGATTTGCATGTCGAGCTTGCCGCCGTGCGACAGATGGGCAATGATGTGATCAGGGTTGATGATTTCGACGTCATGCGGTGTTTGCACATCGATGGCACGAACAATGCCTTCACCATCTTTGCGGAGACTCAGCGTCACCTCATCACGGTTGTGTAACTTGAACACAACGCCCTTGAGGTTCAGCAGTATGTTGACCACGTCTTCCTGCACGCCGTCAATTGAAGAGTACTCATGCAGAACGCCTGCAATGGTGACCTCAGTCGCCGCGTATCCTGGCATAGAGGACAAAAGTACTCTGCGCAACGCATTTCCTAGCGTGTGCCCATAACCCCGCTCAAAAGGCTCAAGCGCCACCTTTGCGCGATTAGCCGAGAGCTGCTCTACGTTAATCGCTTTAGGCTTCAATAAACTATTCTGCATTCAAGTTCCTCTCAATACCCCCGGCTCGTTACACCGGTAAGGCTGACGACAAAAAAAGATGCAGTTACCTGCACCTCAGTTTCGGTTTCCAACTTAGGTTGGAGCGAAGCTTTAACGTGAATACAATTCAACGATTAAGGATTCATTCACATCAGCAGCAAACTGATCCCGGTCCGGAACCGTCTTGAAAACACCCTCTGTCTTTTCAATGCTCACCTCAACCCAAGCGGGCATACCCACTTGAGTGGCCAACTGGAGTGCTTCGGCAACCCGGTTTTGTTTCTTGGACTTATCGCGCACCGCAATTACGTCACCAGCCTTGACCATGAATGATGGAATATTGACGCTCTTTCCGTTCACTGTCATCGCCTTGTGCGACACCAACTGGCGCGCTTCGGCGCGTGTTGAACCAAATCCCATCCGGTACACAACATTATCCAATCGAGACTCCAGAAGGAACAGCAAGTTCGATCCGGTGTTGCCTTTACGGCGATCGGCTTCTTCGAAATAACGACGGAACTGCTTCTCGAGCACGCCGTACATCCGTTTAACTTTTTGCTTCTCACGGAGCTGCAACCCGTAGTCTGAAGTCCGTGTACCAGAAGTGCGTCCATGCTGACCTGGCTTCGAATCAAACTTCGCCTTGTCACCAATAGCGCGGCGAGCACTCTTGAGAA
>CAZBKX010000319.1:0-9760 GCA_964492535.1 uncultured Rhodoferax sp.
CGCAGTGCCGGCATTCGCGTGGTGATGATCACGGGCGACTACCCGGCCACTGCCCAGGCCATCGCCCGCCAGGCCCGGCTGGAAACCGGCCCGCCAGACGGCGGGCACTGCGGTCCGGACCCCACACTGCTGGCCGGTGACGACATGGCCGGCTTGAGCGATGCCCAGTTGCAGGCCCGCATGCAGACCGTGAGCGTGTGCGCCCGCATTGCCCCGGAGCAAAAACTGCGCATCGTGCAGGCCCTCAAGGCCAATGGCGAGATCGTGGCCATGACCGGTGACGGCGTGAACGACGCGCCCGCCCTCAAGGCCGCCCATGTGGGCGTGGCCATGGGGGGACGCGGCACCGATGTGGCGCGGGAGGCTGCGTCCGTCGTGCTGCTGGACGACAACTTTGCCTCCATCGTGGGGGCGGTGCGGCTGGGACGTCGTATTTTTGACAATTTGCGCAAGTCCATGTCGTACATCCTGGCGGTGCATGTGCCCATCGCGGGCATGGCCATCGCGCCGGTGCTGTTGGGGTGGCCGGTGGCTTTGTTCCCGCTGCACATTGCGTTTCTGGAGCTGGTGATCGATCCGGCATGCTCCATGGTGTTTGAAAACGAGCCGCCCGAGGCGGACCTCATGACGCGCCCACCACGAGACGCCAATGCGCCACTGTTTGCCGGCATGACGCTGGTCATGGCTTTTCTGCAAGGCCTGGGCGTACTGGGGGTGGTGCTGGGGGCCTACGCCTGGGGCGCCCGGCACTTGAATGAGCATGAAACGCGTGCCTTCGCTTTTGCGGTGCTGGTGATGGGCAATCTGGCTCTGATCTTCTCGAACCGTTCCCGGTCGGCCTCATTGTGGGCTGCGTTGCGCGTGCCCAACCGCACGCTCTGGATCGTGACCGGTGTGGCGCTCGGGTTTCTGGCGTTGGCGCTGTATGTGCCGTGGTTGGCGGCGCTGTTCCGGTTTGAATTCCTGCCGCTGCCCTATTTGGGCTTGGCGCTGGGCCTGGGCTTGCTCAGCGTGATCTGGTTTGAGGCGATCAAGTTCAGCCGGCGGCACAAGCTGGCTTGAGTGTGCCTGGCGCTTGCCCCAGCGCGCGGCCTGCAATCAGCCCAGATGGTCGGTGCGTATCCGGGCCACTTTATCCCGGCTGACCATGACCTTGATATGGTCCGCGTTGATGGGCAGGCGGGCTGCGTACCGGCTGTCCGCGGTGTCGCGGTAGCTGTAGCGGCTCAGTGGCATGCCAGCGGCATCAATGATGCTTGCCACGTGCGGCTGGTTGGCTTTGGCGCCTCGGGCAATGACCACGGCTTTTTCGCCATTGGCCAACTGGACGTAGGTGCCGGGCGGGTAAAAACCCACCGCTGCGGCCATGGCTGAGCCGAACTTTTCGGTGTCTTCGGCGGCGCCTGACAACAGCGCCTTGACTGCGCCCAGCGGCGACATGGCCAGCCTGGTTTTGCGCGGCGCCATCTTGGCCACAAAGCCGTCGGCCATGCGCAAAATCCGCCGGGTGGTGAGGTTTCTGGCCAGTCCGTTGGACTCGTCATCGTCGTGGTGCCAATGCACGATGTCGAGCTGGTCCCGATCCCACACGCCAAGCGCCTGCAAGATTTCAAGGCTCTTGGGTGGGTGATCCTTGATGACTTGTCGCTGATGCTCGTTGGGTGCCACGCTCTGGCGCGCCAGAACGCCCTGGTCGCGCGCCATGCCGATGTTCATGGTCAAAGCGCTCCTGAACAAGACGCGCCGGGTATGCAACGGCACGCCCAGCTTCTCTGACGTGAGTTCGCACACCACAGCAGACAGCAGTGCATGGGTGGCGCTGTAGCCCAGTGTTAAATCTGCCAGGGCCTGAAACAACACAAACAGGCATTCTTCGGGCTTGCTGTCCAGCAGATCCAGTGCCCGCCGCTCAAGGCCGGCCAGCCGTGGCAAGGGGTGCATCGCGGCGCTGCCCTGATAGAGGAGGCCCAGCAGGTTTTCCTGCAAGTCAAGCCAGCCGCCCTGGATCTCTCGGCTCACGGAATAGTCGGCCAAGGAGATCTCTGCGGGCATGCGCGCCTGCGCAATGACGGCTAGCGCCACTCCATCGCGGACCAAGTTGCCGATCATCCGCTCGTAGCTGTTTTGCCAGGCATCGGCATCACCCTGGGTGATGGAGGCGCTGCGGCCCCGCAGTGTCTCGCGGTGGATCTCGTTCAGGATAGCCTGCCCACGCTTGAGCAGCAACATGCCGCCGGGCGTCCACACATCCACGGGCACCGCCCGGGTGAGGTCAATCAGATCCAGGGGAAGGGGGACGTACTTCATTGCTCGGCCACCACCACCGGCACCCGGGCGGCCAGTGCACACATCAGCTCATAACCCACCGTGCCCGCGCTGCGCGCCACCTCGTCAATGCCCAGCACGCTACCGTTGGCCGCATGGCCCCACAGCGTGACCTCGCTGCCAAAGCCCGCCGGGGTACCTGCTGCTGCCACTGCGCTCAGGTCGACCGTGATCATGTCCATGCTCACGCGTCCAACCACGCGGGTGCGAGTGCCATTCACCAGGATGGGTGTGCCGTTGGGGCACACACGCGGGTAGCCATCGGCATAGCCGCAGGCGACAACGCCGATTCGCATGGGTTGGTCGGCCACAAACAGCGAGCCATAGCCCACGCTGTCGCCCGCCCCCAACTCCTGCGTGGCAATGATTTTTGAGGTGAGGGTCATGCCGGGCTGCAAGTCCCAGTCCTGCGCACTGTGCTCGGGAAAGTCCGGGGCGCTCCCGTAAACGGCAATGCCCGGGCGTACCCAGTCCGAGCTGACAAAGCTGTCAGGGTAGGCGCTGGCCTGGGTTGCCGTGAGGGGGTGGCGCAAGGTGGCGGCACTGTTGCTCAGCGACCGTTCACCCGGCAGGTCCCGGGTCACGTGGGCAAACACGGCCATTTGCTCCGCAATGCCGCGTGCACCGTCTGCATCACTGAAATGGGTCATCAGCGAGATTTCGTCGACTTGGGGCAGTGCGTTGAGTCGCGTCCAGGCAGCCCGGTAGCACTGGGGCGTGAAGCCCAGCCGGTTCATGCCCGAATTCATTTTCAGGAACACCCGGTGAGGCACATGGGTTTTGTGGGTGGCCAGCATGTCGATCTGCTCATTGCAATGCACGGTGTGCCACAGGTCCAGGCGGGAGCACAACTCCAGGTCGCGCAGCTCAAACACACCCTCGAGCAGCAGAATCGGTCCGCGCCAGCCGAGGGCCCGCACGCGGCGGGCTTCTTCAAAATCCAGCAGGGCAAAACCATCCGCCGCGCGCAAGCCGTCAAAGACATGTTCAATGCCGTGCCCGTAGGCGTTGGCCTTGACGATGGCCCAGACGCGGGCGTCTGGGGCGGCCTGGCGCGCTCGCGCAAGATTGTGGCGAAGTGCGTCCGGATGGATGGTGGCTTGGATCGGACGGGGCATGGTACTTGTATGGGCAATTGGCTGGGTGGGGATTTTGACACTTCGGGAGCGTGCTATAACCCGGTACCCGTTGCAGGCCCATAAAACACAACCCTTCGCATCAGCGTGACTGGTGCGCGCATTGAGACAATGAAACGCGGCTTCTTTACCATCATGTCAGCGCAGTTCTTCAGCTCGCTGGCCGACAATGCCCTGTTCGTTGCGGCGGTGCAATTGCTCAGAACCAGCAAGGCGCCGGAGTGGCAGCAGGCGGCTCTGGTGCCCATGTTTGCCTTGTTTTATGTGATCTTGGCGCCTTTTGTGGGGGCATTCGCCGATTCCATGCCCAAAGGCAGGGTGATGCTGATCAGCAATTTCATCAAGATCATTGGCTGCCTGATGATGTTGTTTGGCAGTCACCCTTTGCTGGCCTACGCCATTGTGGGGTTGGGCGCTGCGGCCTACTCGCCTGCCAAATACGGCATCCTCACCGAATTGCTGCCGGCCTCCCAGTTGGTCAAGGCCAACGGATGGATCGAAGGGCTGACGATCGCCTCCATCATTTTGGGCGTCTTGCTCGGCGGTCAACTGGTGGGCTCGGCGGTGTCACCCTGGCTGCTGGGCCTCGATTTTCCTTTTGCGTCCACCGGGGTGGACACGGCGCCGGAGGCGGCCATCACTGTCTTGATCTTTGTCTATTTTCTGGCCGCCTGGTTCAACGCCCATATTCCACTCACCGGCGTTGAGATGCGTGCCATGCCCAAGCGGCTTCTCACTTTGCTCCCCGATTTTTGGGCCTGCAACAACCGCCTGTGGCGTGACAAACTGGGGCAAATTTCATTGGCCGCCACGACCCTGATCTGGGGTGTGGCCGGCAATTTGCGGTTTATCGTGCTGGCCTGGGCCGCTGCAGCATTGGGCTATTCGGTCACGCAGGCCTCTGCCCTGCAGGGGGTAGTGGCCATTGGCATGGCTGTGGGCGCCGTGGTGGCGTCCGTGCGCATGAAACTCGAAGATGGTCCCCGGGTGATCACGCTGGGCATCGCGATGGGGATTTTGATCATTCTGCTGATCTTTATTGACAACGTCTGGGTGGCAGCGCCGTTTCTGATCATGCTCGGCGCGCTGGGGGGCTTCCTGGTGGTGCCCATGAACGCACTGTTGCAGCACCGGGGCCACAACCTGATGGGGGCCGGTCGCTCCATTGCGGTTCAAAATTTCAATGAACAGGCGTGCATCTTGTTGCTGGGCGCGGCCTACAGTTTGTCTACCGGTATGGGTTTGCACACCTTTGCGGCCATCACGGCCTTTGGTGTGATCATTGCGGGCTTCATGTGGCTCATCAAACGCTGGTATGCCAGCAACCTGCTGCACCATCGCGGTGAGGTGGACCGCCTCATGACCATTGCCCGCAGCGATAACCTGCATGGTTGATTCTGATGTGGACGGGCGGGTCGGACCCGCAGTAGCAGCACAAGTCAGCCCGGTCTCGTTGTGAGAAAAAATGCGCTTCCAGCCATGGCGCTGGTGCTGAACGCCTTGGTCTGGGGTGTGTCCTGGTGGCCTTTTCGCGCGCTTGAAACCCGCGGCCTGCATCCCTTGTGGGCCACCGCCTTCATCTATCTTTTTGCTCTGGTGTGTCTGCTGGCCTTCAGACCCCAGGCTTGGCGTGGCTTTGCCAAGCACCCGACGCTCTGGTGGTTGGTGCTGGCCGCCGGCCTGACCAATGTGGGCTTCAATTGGGCCGTGACTGTGGGTGACGTGGTGCGGGTGGTTCTGCTCTTTTACCTGATGCCGGCCTGGGTGGTGTTGCTGGCTTGGCCGCTGCTGGGAGAAAAGCCGACGGCAGGCTCGCTGTTGCGCCTGGTGCTGGCGCTGGCTGGCGTTGTCATCGTCCTTAAAACGCCCACCTCACCGTGGCCTGTGCCGGAGAGTCTGGCCGATTGGCTGGCCCTGATGGGCGGCTTCAGCTTCGCGCTGACCAATATTTTGCTGCGCCGCCTGAACCAGACGCCAAACGAATCGCGCATGCTGGCCATGTTTGGTGGGGGTGCAGTCATGGCCACGCTTGCGGCCCTGTTGGGTCTGGGGCTGGGCCGTGTTTCTGGTGTGCCCGCGCTGAACGTGGGGTGGGTGGGGCTGGTCCTGCTCGTCAGCGTGGCATTTCTGGCGGGCAACCTGGCGCTGCAGTACGGTGCGGCACGTCTGCGGGCCAGCGCCACTTCGCTCATCATGTTGTCTGAAGTGGTGTTTGCCAGTGTCTCGGCCGTGTTGCTGGGGGCGGGCGAGTTGACCGGGCGCACGCTGGCGGGCGGAGGCCTGATTTTGCTGGCGTCCTTGCTGTCGGTGGTGTCGTTTCGTTCGTTGGCGTCACCGCCTGAGGGTCAAACCGGGCCAGCCTGAGCTTGCCCGCATGGCGGGCTGGGGAACCGGGGACGTGCGACACTGATTTCTTTTGTGAAGGAGACTCCCCATGAGCACCGTGTACGACTTCGAAGCCCTGCAAATCAATGGCCAACCTGTTCATTTAAGTGAGTTCAAGGGGAAAGTCCTGTTGATCGTCAACACGGCCAGTGCCTGCGGCTTTACCCCGCAATTTGCCGGGCTGGAGGTGTTGCACGAGACCTATGGTGAAAAAGGGCTGGTGGTGCTGGGCTTTCCGTGCAACCAGTTTGGGTCGCAGGACAAGGGGTCGAACGACGAGATTGCCGGGTTCTGCCAGGTGAACTACGGCGTTACTTTTCCCATGATGGCCAAGATCGAGGTCAACGGCGACCAGGCCCATCCGCTGTACCAGTGGCTGGCCAGCGAGGCACCGGGCTTGTTGGGCACCAAGGCAATCAAATGGAACTTCACCAAATTCTTGGTGGGCAAGGACGGCGCTGTGCTCAAGCGCTACGCGCCCACCGACACCCCCGCCAGCCTGGCGAAAGACATTGAGGCCGCGCTGGCAGCCTGAGCTTCGCAGATCACTCCGCCGGGAGAGCCCGGCTGTGCACTACCGGCTCCAAGGCAGGCGAAACAGGTGCAGTGCGGGAGATGGTTTGGTGATTTTTTCGTCAAAGGCATGGTTTGGCGTACCCACCGATTTCAGGATGCGTTGCACGTAGGCCCGGGTTTCCAGGTAGGGCGGGATGCCGCGGTGGCGTTCAACCGCGCCTTCGCCAGCGTTGTAGGCGGCAGCCACCAGGGCCACATCCCCTTGAAAATAAGCCAGGAGCCAGCGCAGGTAGGTCAGCCCGCCCCGGATGTTCTGCGCGGGGTCAAAAGGGTTGCTCACCCGAAAGCGCTCGCTGGTGGTGGGGATGAGTTGCATCAGCCCCTGGGCATTCTTGGGCGATATGGCCAAGCTGTTGAAGTTGGATTCAGCAGCAATGATGGCCAGGGCCAGTTGCGGCTCCACCTGAAACTGGGGCGCCATTGTCATGACCAGATCAAAAATTTTGCGCGGTGCAATCACTTCATAGTTCACGCGGCGCGGGGCTTCCTCCGGGGCCATCGGGACACGGGGCGGTGCCGGCGGCTCAGGGGGGCGCATGCACGCGGGCACCTCCGGCGAGGGGTCGCCCACGATCTTGAGCATGCGCTGGGCCACGGCCAGTCCTTGTTGGGCTGCTGCCTGAAAAAAGAAGGCGGCAGTGGCGTCGTTGCGCGCCACTCCCCGGCCGTTGGCATACATCCAGCCCAGGTCGTACTGAGCCTGCGCATCGCCAGCACGCGCAATCTGACAGTAGAGCGCTGCCGCCCGCACGGGGTCGCGTGCGACGCCTTCGCCGTTTTCCAAGGCTGTTGCCTCCCTGCGCAGCTCGTGGTGGGCACGGTCTTGTGCTGGCAGATCTGCAAGGGGCGCCACCAGCGCAGCAGCGCAGTGAGAGGCCATGAGCAGGGCCGGCAAAGCGAGGTGAAAAGAGAACATGCGCCGCAGTGTCGGCGCAGCTTGCCCGGCCTCGCTTGACAAACGTCAATTGGCAGTGGTGCGCAGGCCGGCTGCTGCACACCCTGCCTGCAGCTTATTACAACGCGGCGTCGAGCACCTCAACCCAGTGTCGAACCGGCGTGGCGGTGCCACTTTGCAAGTGGGTGATGCAGCCGATGTTGGCGGACACAATCAGTTCGGGCTTCGTGTCACCGAACGTTTCATTCAGGTGGCCCAGTTTGCGGTCACGCAGCCGATAGGACAGCTCCGGGTTGAGTACCGAGTAGGTGCCCGCAGAGCCGCAGCACAGGTTCGATTCGCAGCCGGTGATCTTGACGTTGAAACCAAGCGCACCCAGGTGCTTTTCCACGCCGCCGCGCAGCTGTTGCCCGTGCTGCAAGGTGCAGGGCGGGTGAAAGGCGATGGTGCCCGCTTTGGCCGCGACTTTGTCTTGCAGTTTCTCGCTGATTTCTGGCAACCACTCGCTCAGGTCTTTGGTCAGTTCGCTGATGCGCGCCGCCTTGGCCGCGTAGAGCGGGTCGTCGTGCAGGATGTGGCCGTATTCCTTGACGGTGACGCCGCAGCCGGAGGCGTTCATGATGATCGCCTCCACGCCGGTGCCTGTGGTGTTGCCGGTGTCCTGCCCTTGCACATGGGGCCACCAGGCATCGATGTTGGCGCGCATCTCGGCTTTGCCGCCATCCTGGTCATTGAGGTGAAACTTGACCGCGCCGCAGCAACCCGCCTTGGGGACGATGACGGTCTGCACGCCGATGGCATCCAGCACGCGCGCCGTGGCGCTGTTGATGTTGGGCATCATGGCGGGCTGCACACAGCCGGCCAGCATGAGGATGCGGCGCGTGTGGGTGCGGGTGGGCCACACGCCAGCATCCTGTTTGGGTGGCACCTTGTTTTTAAGGGCCGCAGGCAGCAGGGGGCGCACCAGTTGGCCCATCTTCATGGCCGGCCCAAACAACGGTGAAGGCAGGCCTTCTTTCAGGGCCCAGCGCAGGGCGCTCTCGCCCATCGGGCGTGGCACCTTGGCATCGACCAGTTTGCGCCCGATGTCCAGCAAGTGCCCGTAGTCCACACCGGAGGGGCAGGTGGTTTCGCAGTTGCGGCAGGTCAGGCAGCGGTCCAGGTGCATCTGGGTTTTGCGGGTGGGGGTCTCGCCCTCCAGCACCTGCTTCATCAGGTAGATGCGACCCCTCGGGCCGTCAAGTTCGTCGCCCAGCAGCTGGTAGGTCGGGCAGGTGGCGGTGCAAAAACCGCAGTGCACGCATTTGCGCAAAATGGCCTCGGCAGCAGTGCCGTCAGCCGTGCCTTTGTATTCGGGGGCGAGATTGGTTTGCATCAGGGATTCAACTTAAAAGTCAGGGTAGAGGCGGCCGGGATTGAAAATGCCAGCGGGATCGAATTCGGCCTTCAGGCGTTTGTGAATACCGTCCAGAGGGGGCTTTAGAGGACTAAATCTGCCTCTGGCCGGCGTATTTATTGCTTTAGGTGATAAGAAAACAGTAGCGCTACCGCCCGCGGCCGCGGCGGCTTGGCGCAGAGACGATTGGGCTGACAGCGGTGCCCACAGCCAACGTTGGCCGCCATGCCACTCTACCAATTGGGCCCAGGGCAGACCCAGCACCGGGGCCGTTTGCGGCACGCTCAGGCGCCACAGACACAGATCGTCGCTTGCCGGCTTGAAAAACGGCAGCGTCAATTCGCGGCAGGCTTGCCAATCCCGAGCAGCTTGCGCATGGTCCATGCGGGCACCTGGCATATCCTGGGTCATCTTGCGGCAAGCCGACTCGACGGCGGCCACGGCGCCACGCAGGCGCACATACAGTTTCTCGGGTTGGCTGGTGGCGCTGTCGTCACGCACCCAGCAACTGGCGTTGAGGGGCAGCGGTTGCCCACCCCAGCGGTTGAGGTGGGCCAGAGCTCTGGCCTGGTCGAGTTCAAACACCAAGGTGGCCTCGGCCGGGGCTACGGGCAGCACCTTCAGGGAGATTTCGGTCATGAGTCCCAGCGTCCCCATGGCGCCCGCCATGATGCGGGACACATCGTATCCGGCCACGTTTTTGATCACCTGGCCGCCAAACGTCAGCAACTCACCCCGGCCATTGAGAAGTTTGACGCCCAGCACGAAATCTCGCACCGAACCCACGCTGGCGCGCGCCGGACCGCTCAGTCCGGCAGCGACCATGCCGCCACATGTGGCCGTGCCGGGCTGACCCGGGGCGGTGGCGAAACCGGGTGGCTCAAACGCCAGGCATTGGCCCTGCTCGGCCAGTGTGGCCTCCAACTCAGCCAGCGGGGTGCCACTGCGCACGGTCACGACCAGTTCACTGGGCTCGTAGCTGGTAATGCCGCAGTAGCCCGCAACGTCCAGTACATCCCCCTGCAGCGACTCACCATAAAAATCCTT